>JAKAWU010000043.1 GCA_021816965.1 Thermoplasmata archaeon
TCTATCTCCCGCCACCCTTTTTCGATGGTTTATCATGCTTCAAATCTCGCATGTCCTGCGGTACTGGATTAGATATACTTTCTCTCATATTATGAGTTTTGCATTTCTTTTGCATTTCATATCCTCCCTGAAGGTCGGAGCTTTCTTGCTCAGAAGTTCGTAAAGTCAACAATTTATAATAGCGCCAATGGATCGGTTGGGCCCCATGCCTTACCATCATGGGCCCAGTAGCCTGAAGAGTATTCTTCAAGGATATTCCTGATTCCTTTTCTGAATCTATCTGGAATCATTGAGAATGGTGCGTTTTCTCCCTTGAGTATGTGTATTCCTGTGATGTGTGAAGTTTTCTGGAATTCACCTTTTTCAAGTCCATCCATGAGAAAATCCAGTTCTTCTGGATCAAGCTTCAATTTTTCTTTCCGTGCCAGTTCTATGGGATTTTCTTCGGGATAGAATATTTCACCTGGATTGGCCCCTGCGTATTCTATAAACATCCTGACTCCAATGCATTTCGAGCAGACTCCGCATGGCACGATGTTCCTTTCATGATCAAAATGGCAGGAGTGACAGGACCTCTGGAGCAAATAATGATCATGATACCTGTTTGCAAGTATGTCCTCAACCACTGAGCCGTATATGTTGTATATGGGAGACCAGAGATCACATACATATCCCTTGTCCTTCATGTATTTTGTGAATCGCTTCTGGAAGGTCACAGACTGATCATATATGCCATAGAAGTGTTTTATTCCTCTGTATGGGGGCATCTCATTTGGATCATCAAACTCATTCCCCATAATTATATTTCCAATGCCGTATTTCTGGACTGCAGGAAGAAAAGAGAGAAGATAGACAGGGAAGGTAAAGAGCTGGACTGGATAGTCATCAGCCCATTTGAAAGCTCTTGGATCAAGTATGTGCATGAGCCTGTTCATGAAATTGTAGAACCTGTCAACATTAGACCATATCCTGAATGATTCATATCCCCTTGAAATGAAATCATGGTAAGAATCCTTTGCAGCCCTCCAGTGGCCCCCGGATTCATTGAAGAAGAATGCAACAGGATTTTCCTTCATTTCCATGAAAATGCCATGGGAAAGAAGGCTTTCTTTTCCACCAGAAGAGAGTACTGCGACTCCATTTCCGAAAGATGCCACTGCCCTGTCATCATGCATGATTGTGGAATGAATCTGTGTGACACCTTCTGCGTTATTCTCAGTTATATCCTTTTCTTCCGGAAGAAATTCCTTCCTGAAAAATTCATACCTTCTCCTGCAGAGCCTGTTCACAAAAACTTCCGTGTTGTTTATCCTTATTGATTCCTTTATGAATTCAAGATCTGTATCGGAAATGGGGAAATCGAGATACAGGTCTCTGGTGAAAAGTGCATAGTTGATAGCTGCAGCAGTTGCAGCCATCCCGATCATGTTGCTGCTTCTCGTGATCCATGGTATTGCCTTGAAAATGAGCCTGAATTCCTTTCCCATAGATGGGATGGAGATCAACGCAACTCCATCCTTTTCTGACAGAACGCTCACCCTGATCTCAGGGAAGCAGATGATTTTCCCGGAATAATCCAACTATTTCACCGTTGATATTACAATATCTGCAAGCCTGTCGGATTCAGTAAATGGATTGATTACAGGGATTTGGAATCTATCAGACAGACTCTTTTTCTCTTCCTCAATCTCCTTCTTTGTCATGTTCTCACTGTTGAGAGTGATTGCTATGACTTTCTTTCCGGAGAGAAGTTCAAGTATCTGTATGAATCTTTCAAGGGGAGGCATGGGTATGTCATCAAAACCATCATATGCCTTCCTGGTTGGTGCATATTGGAGAATTATGGCATCGGGGCTCCCTGCAGATATAAGCTCAAAACTTCCCGGATAGACTGGATGAAGAACTGATCCCTGTCCCTCCAGGATCATGTATTCAGGCTTCTCCTCATCGTAAGCTTCAAGGATCGTTTTTTCAATTCCCCCCGGTATGAAATCGTTCACCATTGCATCGATCACCAGTGTGTGTTTGAACCCCTGCATCCATGCGGTCTGTCCTGTTCCAATCATGGATGAAGTGTGGCCCCTACTGTTGATCTCCCTGTTCAGGTAAACGGCAGTTGTCCTCTTTCCGATTGCGCTATCTGTTCCGAGAACTGCAATTCTTTTTGAAGGTATTTTCCAGATCCTTCCTGTAAAAAGATCTCTTTTTTCAGAGAACATCTTCCTGACATCTGTGATGCTGACTCCATGCTTTGTTGCTTCCTCTGAGAATTCCCTGATGGAACTCACATATTGGTGAAGTCCGCTGACTATGTTCATTCCTGATCTGATAGCATCCATTATGTATGGTTTGAAGTTGTCTGGAATAAAGCCGCCATCTGTTGCCACTCCCACAATAAGTGTGTCGCATTTCATGGCAAGTGCTTCCTTCAGAGTGGAGATGATCTTTATTTCCGGATTTGCAAGTTCCACAACATTTTCAATTTTCATGCCCGCCTTTGTGCTGTCAATGACAGCCACAATTGTGAATCTTGTGCTGTACCTGCATAATCCATTTGCAGTTTTTCCATAGGTTGAGCCGAGAAATCCCTCGGAGAGTATTACTGCCCTGCTCAATTATGTCCTCTTCCTGTCAAGACTATAACAACTTCCCTTCCGTATGTCCTGCTTCTGAGATATCTGTGGACAGCTGCCAGCGCAGACGCTGAAGCAGGGAGCACCTTGATTCCCTGAGTGTGTTCTATAATCCTGCTGTATCTTATCATCTCGCTGTCTTCCACAGCTATGGCTGCACCCTTTGACTGATAGATGGCATTCAGTGCCTTCTGGCCATCAAATGCCTTAAAGGATACCAGCGGTTCGTTTGTTTCAGTCTCAATTATCCTGGCAGCATCCAGTGTCTGGATCTTCCTGTATCCATGTTTCCATGAATATACTATAGGATTTCCAAGATTTGTGCTTGATCCAATGAATCTAGGAACGTGATCTATTTCTCCAGCGAGGAAGAGTTTCCTGAAACCACTGTATATCCCTGCAAGTGTGGTTCCGTTGCCTGCTGGTACTGCAACATATCCAGGTGCATGTCCGAGTTGTTGCACTATTTCATAGGCGATCTGCCTGTATCCAAGTATATCAATCCATGAATTCTCCGAAGAAGGGCTACAGTTGTACCAGTTCTCCGAAGCAGATTTGGCCTTTATGTATTCCACAAGGTCCTCGTATTTCATGTTTTTCACAATAATGTCGGAACCATTCTCATAAATCTCAGAGTTTCTTGACCCTGCATAGAATGATGGGATTGCAACAACGGATTTCATCCTGTTCAGATATGCAAAATAGGAGACTGATGCCCCATAGTTTCCACAAGTTGCAACGCTTACAGTATCATATCCAAGAGATTTTGCAAGATTGATATGCAGCCTTGATATTCTGTCTTTCTGAGTTCCAGTTGGACCTGCACCCTCATATTTAAAAAATACATTTTTGAGTTTCAGGGCACATTCCGTGTTGACGGCCCTGAACAATGGGGTCACTCCTGGAGGTTTTTCTTCATCTAAAACCTGCTCTATCAGTTTTTTCACCGTAAAGTTACAAATACATTGATATTCCATATTTAAATGTTTTGTAAAGATGAAGTCATATTTATCTTAAACGGGAATTGGTAATCAGCAGAGAAATAAAAATTATCTAATTATAATATAATTTTTTTTATGATTTTGAAAATATATTTTTTTTCTTTTCATTTAATCGCAGAAAAATCAGCAATAATGGTAAAATGTAAAATTGAAAATTTAAATCGCATGAATCTGGCAAACTGTACAAAAAGCCCATTTTCATGATGTGAGAATTATAATGGTTACATATATTAACTAAATTATAATTCAATCATATCCAATTCCTTTTCAAAACAGAACTTCCTTATGGTTTCAAGATGCGCTGATCTCAGACCCTTCCTGTCAAGTATGAACCCTTTGCACTCCGGTGTGCTGTCAAATGCAAGTTGCAATCCGTTTTCTACCATGTCATCCATCCTGTACTTTGAAATGATATGCCCTATGTTGATTTTCATTCCCATCGCGGCATCGGTAAATTTAGGAGCATAGTGGCCCCCACCTGCTGCGATGTAGTTTGGGTAATCATCAGGCTTGAATCTTATTATTCCCCTTGCAAGGGCCCCCAGTGCTTCTGCATCTTCCCAATTTTCAGGGCCTGTACCAATCTCAGCAAACATGATCCTTGATTCACTTCTTGGCCCATGATGTGTTGCCTCGAAAGTTATCTGGTATTTGTTTCCCTCATAGTATTCCTTTATGGATCTCAGTATTGCAGTCTGCACCCATGGATCACATGGTGCAACTTCCCCATGATTTCCGCCAAGCTCTGCAGAGGAAAAATTTCCCACAGGATGCACTGTGAGGGAATTCACCTTCTTTTCTGATGAATGTCTGCTCAGAAAAATCAAAGTTTCGCCATTCAAACCCAATTTCTTCTCGGGAAAATCCGAATGAATCAATCTGGTATCCAGTTCATGGAAGAGACTCCTGTCCATGCCATTGCTGATGAGCGAGTCCCTTATATTTAACGATGCCTGGTCGACAGTGGAATATATGATTGAAATGCTGCTGTTCATAGCTGCTTCTCTACAAGATCATGATACATGTGTTCAGATCTTTTCCTCAGATATTCTATTCCTTCAATATACTTAGCAAGAACAGTTTTCTTCCCTTTGTCAGAACTCATACCAAGAGCATTATCATGAAGTATAGAGAACTTTTCTGAAAGAAATTTGAGCACACTCTGCATGCTCTCAATATCTACAATTTCCCCGGATTTTCCAGAATGAATCTTGATATCCGGAATATTCCTGTATTCAATGGAAAAAGATCCTTCCCTCAGGGCTTTTTCAAGTTCATTCAATGCACCCAAAAACATTTTCAGTATCATGGATATGTTTGAGTGGTTTGTGTCTCTAATCATTTCTTCAAGTTCAGAGGAGAAGTTCATATTTTCCTCCAAGATCTCCAATATGGACTGATCCAATTTCCCTGACATCTTCCATGACATACACCTTCTGCACTTAAAATGATTCTTGAATTTTACCATTTTTGAAAGGTGAAAAGCGAATAAAGATTGAATACAGGGAGGAAACGATTTCATGGAAAGTGTTTTTAAAAACTATCAAATTCCCAATGCATGGACATGGACATAAAAGGAATGGAGGAGAAATGGGCTGCCACCTGGAAAACCAGATCGTTTTCACAGGCCCATGGAAAGGATATTTTCTCCATAGATACCCCGCCTCCAACCATATCAGGCGACCTCCACATGGGTCACGCATTTTCATATTCACACCAGGATATAGTCGCAAGATACATGAGAATGAAGGGAAAGAATGTACTTTACCCCTTTGGATTCGACAATAATGGGCTAGCCACTGAAAGGTATGTTGAGAAGGCCCTTAAGGTGAATCTTATGTCTATGGAACTCTCTGAATCCCTGAAGATATGCACCGAAAAATCACTTGAAACAATACAGAACATGACGGTATTCTTCAAAAGAATGGGATTCACTGCAGATTTTGATAAATCCTACATAACATATTCGAGGGAAGTGTGGAAAACAGTACAGGAATCATTCCTTGAACTGTATGGAAGGGGAATCACATACAGGCAGGATGGAATGACCGTATGGTGCCCCACATGCAGGACTGCGATCTCACAGATAGAGATGGTAGACCGGACGCTTGGTTCTGAATTCGTATATATCAGGTTCCCTGCTGATGATGATTCATTTATTGATGTTGCTACCACAAGGCCTGAAATGATAGGCGCATGCGTGGCCCTTGCAATAAATCCGGAAGATCCAAGGATCAAAAAACTGGAAGGAAAAGAATTCCACATTCCAATATATGGTGGAAAGGTAAGTCTAATCACAGATTCAAAAGTGAAGATCGATAAGGGAACAGGGGCAGAGATGATCTGCACCTTTGGAGACCAGGAAGACTATGACATGTGGAGGACGCATAACCTTGAACTTAAGACCATAGTGGATAGAAAGGGAATCATGAGGGAAAATGGCCCCCTGGAAGGGCTCAGGATAAATGAAGCCAGGAAGAAGATCAAGGAACTTCTTAAAAATGAAGGGTTTGTACTGAAAATAGAATCCATACAGCACTCAGTGAATGTTCATGAGAGATGCGAAACACCTGTGGAAGTGAGCGTGAGCACACAGTGGTACGCAAGATATATGGATCTGAAGGAAAAACTAATTGAACAGGGCAGGAAGGTTGAATGGCATCCTGATTTTATGAGGATAAGATATGAGAACTGGGTCAATGGGCTGAAGTGGGACTGGTGCATCTCCAGGCAGAGAATCCTTGGGATACCCATACCTGTCTGGTACTGCAGGTCATGCAACAGGATCATTCCAGCTGAAAAATCTGAGATTCCCGTGGATCCAAGATTCACCAGTAAAAAGGCATGCCCACACTGCGGATCTGGAGATGTGGAACCGGAGAGGGATGTGATGGATACATGGTTCACCTCATCACTCTCCCCAACCATAGTGAATAATATCTACGGATTTAAGCCTGACACAACAATAAATGCCAGGTTCCAGGCACATGAGATCATTTCAACATGGGCATTCACCACAATCTACAAGTCATACATACATTACGGGAAAATTCCATGGAATGATGCTGTCATAAGTGGAAATGTTTTCGATTCGAAGGGGGAAAAGATGAGCAAGAGCAAGGGGAATGTTGTATTGCCCACAGATATAGTGGAAAAATACGGTGCAGATTCCCTCAGGCTCTGGTGCGTTTCTTCGTCAATTCATGAGGATACTCCCCTGAGGGAACAGGAACTCACCAGGGGAAGGAGAACAATCATCAAAATATACAATGCAATCAAGCTTGTGTCATCCATGGAGAATGGAAAATGGGATGGCACAGTGAAACTACCGTTCAACAGATGGATTCTGGGAGAGTTCTCTGAAGCACTGAAGAAAGTGGAAACTGCATATGAAAGATATGATCTTGCAAGGGCCAGAACTGAAATAGACAACCTTTTCTGGAAACATTTCTGTGATAACTACCTGGAGATGACAAAATATTACACACAGAACGGTGACGATTCTGTCAGGGGAGAAATACATGCAGTGGCTGTAAAGGTTGCAGAGGGCATCCTCAGGATGTATGCACCAATAATTCCATTCATGACCGAGGAGGCTCACCACATGCTTGGAGAGGATAATTCCATTCATGACCAGCTATGGCCAGAAAAGGATGAACTTGGGAAATATGATCCGGCTGAATTCGCTTCTGCCATACAGATAATAGATGGAATCAGGGCGGAGAGAAGCAAAATGAAATCATCCAGAACACCGTACAGTGGCTTCAATATCGTCTGCACTGAAATACCGGGAAAGGAAGTAGTGGACATAATAAAGAACACTCTCAGGGAGCATAACCTAACATTCACAGGGGGAAAAGGGATTGCAGTACAAGCATTTATATAGATTTGATCTAATTTGGTACTGAATCCCTATGTTTCTCTCCAAGGAAAATGCCCTGAGATACGGACTTGTCATATTTCTCGCATCAGCTATAGTGGTTGGTGCATCCATTTTCGGAATATACAACACAATTTCCTCCTTTGAAAGCTCAAACATGGTTGCGGGAGATACCATGCAATACTATGTGAACACCAGTGCTGGGCAGTCCATAAGTTACACAATCCTTGTCCAAAACAACCAGACTAGTACCTTCACTGCATACCTCATTTCACCTTCAGGAAACCATTACATGACTGAAAATTTCACAGGCGGAGGGATTTCAGAGAGCATGGTTGCGCCACAGGGTGGCCAGTGGATACTTCTTCTTCATATGAATAATGGAACGGATTCAAGCGTCAAGGTCCATATTGGGTCCATGCCTTACATACTTGAAGCAGGAATTTACCTCGGTTTAACTATGCTTGCCATTGGAGTTGTTCTCCTTCTGTATCATTTCAACCTTGAAAGAAGAGAAAAGAAGAGAATTGAAGATAGGTACAGATAGATATCTGATTGAACAATAAACGGAAGTTATAGTTTTATATATCCTGAGTTAATTCATTAATTATGAAACTACCAATAGCTAAGCAACTAAAAAAGAGAACACAGGTAGAAGTCGCA
This sequence comes from Thermoplasmata archaeon, assembly GCA_021816965.1. GTDB lineage: Archaea > Thermoplasmatota > Thermoplasmata > Thermoplasmatales > Thermoplasmataceae > Cuniculiplasma. The sequence continues at coordinate 8,178 of JAKAWU010000043.1, forward strand.
TTTCTTCAGGATGAAATTATAGACATTCTCTACTCAATCAGTGATGATCTTGTATTACACGGTGGAACCGCTATTTGGAGATGTTATTCAGGAAAGAGATTTTCGGAAGATCTTAATTTTTACTCTAAATCTTTTCCCGAAGTTTTTCCTTCGTTTAAGGATGCATTAGAATCTCATGGTCTGAATATTCCAAAAATCAAAGATACTGGTAATGTGATTTCCTCAAATATCACAAATAACAATAGCGTGGTGAAAGTGGAGGTGAACCACGTAGCGGAAATTATGGGACATCAGATGAAGTTCGAAATGGCCGATGGTAGTAACATTGAGATATTAAGCCTCACACCCGACCAGTTTATCAATGAAAAAATCCTGGCATATTCAGATCGCAGATATATCAGGGACCTGTATGATATTTATCATCTCGCTACATCTTTTTCATTGACAGAATCAACCAGGCTTAATCTCAGGAACTTTATAAAAAATATTCAGGAACCTGTGGATCAAAATGTACTTAGAACTCTGGTATATTCCGGTTTAGCACCATCCATTGAAAACATGAAATTAGGAATATTGCGGTGCTTATAATGAAATATATGACGGAATTTAAGGAGAATTTCAGTTCAAAACCTGCCTTTTCCTCCTATGAAGTGAAGAATTTTTTTTCATTTAGAAACGGGCCTGATGGATACTATAAAACAATACTCAACAATCTTGTCAGGTCCGGGAGAATTTTCAGAATCACCAGGGGCCATTATACTTTCTATAATGAAGTTCAGTTCACTGGATTTGCTTTCAAGCCATTTTACTACGGCCTTCAGGATGCTTTGTCCCTCACCAATATATGGGAACAGGAAACAAATCCTGTTATTATTACGCCAAGGAAGGTGAGAAGTGGAACAAGAATTTTTGAAGGTAGAAATTACCTTATCCGCTGGATAGATAGGAAGATGTTTTTTGGATACTCACTGTTAAGTTATGGAGATTTCTTCATTCCAGTTTCTGATGTTGAAAAAACAATCATAGACATAGTATACTACCATGAATTCGTACCAGAAGACATCAAAGAAGTATTGATGGAAAGAGTACGGGAAAATATTTTGCAGGAATATCTTTCCAGACTGTCACCAGATTTGAGAAAAAGAGTCTTATTTTTCATGGGAAGAGTTGATTGACTGAGCCATCAGTCAGGTTCTTCTCATAATATTGGCTACCTTGAACTGATGAGAAAAACTCAGTTCAAAGGATGTTCAGGTATCTTTTCAGTTCCCATTCAGTCACATGGCAGCGGAATTGGTCCCATTCCCTCTGCTTGACAGTCAGGAAGTTGTTATACACATGATCCCCGAGTATTTCCTTCATGATCT
>JAKAWU010000044.1 GCA_021816965.1 Thermoplasmata archaeon
TGCAGGAGGAATAGAAAATGATTTCACCATTTTACTCAATGAAAGATGTTATGATGAGATTATGCACTCAAATGCATCCGAAAAGAGGAAGAAATTTGAACCATTAAACAGGGATGATATGAATATCTATCTTTCAGCAGATTGAAATATTCAAGAATTATCTATGATATTCTTGCATTTCTTTATTGTGCCACTCACTGTTATGACCGTTGCAATCGAGGAATACTTCCCAATATGCTTGCATACCTGATCCTTCAGGAACTGGTCCGTGAGTATTATGGAATGGGTCATTGTCCTGTATTTCTCTTTCGAATGGAATACTCTGCTCAAGCTCCTGATCAGTTCATCTCCTTCAGGTCTTTTAATTACCTTCATGAGAATGTATCTTTTCCTGTATGGGGAGCATTTCATACGCGGTTATCATGAATCTGGTTATTAAGATTCCACAAAGTATTCTATGTGAGGTTTCTGCCGCATTGGCTTGAATTGAAGTGTCTTTCATTAATAACATTTTTATGATTCAGATTTTAATGGTATTGTCATAAAATTATTTATCATAGCAGGGTATAACGGTACACTTATTCAAAGGTAGAACAAAATGGTCAATCATTCGAATCTGTATGGAAGAATAGCAGAAAGCTGGAATTCACCTAAAAAATCAGAGATACTTATTTTTCAGAGACAGCGCATGATAGAGTGGAGAAACGGTAACGCTGTGGAGAGAGTTGAATACCCAACAAGGTTGGACAGGGCAAGATCACTTGGGTACAAATCAAAGAACGGATATGTAGTAGTAAGATCAAGAGTCAGGAGAGGCGGATCAAACAGGCCCAAGATCATGGGTGGAAGAAGACCAAGAAGAATGGCATACTCCAAACTCACAAGAAAGAAGAGCATTCAGTGGATTGCAGAAGAGAGAGCCGCGGACAGGTATCCTAACATGGAAGTTCTCAATTCATACTATGTTGGTGAGGATGGGTTTTACAAATACTATGAGATCATTCTTGTTGACAAGAGCAAACCTGAAATTTATAAGGACAGCCGCATTTCTTGGATATCTGAGCCACAGAACAAAGGAAGGGTTTACAGAGGACTGACTTCTGCAGGATACAAGGGAAGAGGTCTCAGAACTGGGAGAAAGAACTCAGCTAAGAGCAGGCCATCCATAAGAGCTAACGGTAGATTGAGAAGATAATCATTTAGGCCGGGGTGGCTCAGTGGTACAGCGCCAGACTTGAGATCTGGTTCCCTTTGTGGATCGGGAGTTCGAATCTCTCCCCCGGCGTTTTTATGTTATAGCGCATGAACTAATGGTTATCAATAAAAAATGATATTATTCCCAGATGTGTCTTCGTTTTTGTTCGTCAAAAAGTGAGATAATTGGTAGACGGGAAATCATGCCATCCCCTGTCTTCCAGGTATTATCTTTTTCAGGTATGTGATGATTTTTCCTGAAGAGGACATCGTAAATGATATAGTCATTATGAGAATGGACACAATGACAAGGGCAAGTCCAATGGCCTCAACATACCATGAGAGTGTAATGGTAAATACCAGAACTCCGAATCCCCCAATAGTGATGCCTGAACCTGCAAATGCGGCCACAATTTTCTTTACATTATCCTGTTCTTTCATAAAATGAATGAATACAAGTATAATTCCAGCAAGAAGAGGCATGATGAAAAAGGCGAAGAGAAGGTGCCCGTCAGTGAATGCCATGTCATAGAGATAACCGTTTCCTCCATTTGGAGGTACACCGGGAGAGCCAAATCCGTAGTATGTTTCATTGAATTCTATGGAATATCCAATCACTATCATCACTGCCATGGTTGCTATCCAGATGAACATTTCAGATGCCTGGAGCAATTTATCAGATCTTCTTGAGGAGAGGGTATAATAAAGGCCAATGATTGAAATAAGGGCCCCAACACCAATTATTCCTGTCTGACTGTCATCAAGGGCAAGTCCGTTCATTCCACCAGTTCCTGAGGTGAATATGGTAGGAATCGTATATGTCCCAAAGGATGAGATGAAATAAATATAACTCATGGAAATAACTCCTATTACCGCAATGATCAGTCCAAAATTCACCACGCTCCTTTTAATAGTTGATAATTTATCATACCCAAAGCCTATGGCAGCAAGTGCCACTATTCCTGCCATCACTGCAGGAAGCATCTGGTGAGAGTGGGACGTGAGGACATTGCCCAGAAAGGTCTGAAGGCCTCCCCATGCAGTCACATCGTCATTGAACCAAGAGAGTGATGAGAATCCAAAAAGTGAGCCGTATTCATAGATCATTCCCATAATGGAGGCAATCCCAACTGATACAGTTCCCACGAGAATAAGGAAGTATGCACCCCAAGTCTTCTTGAATCTTTCCCTGTCGTTGAATGGTAGAATCAGGAGTGATATGAAGAACATCAGTGCAAGAAACAACATCCACACATCTCTCATGGCCTGTATGACATAATCTGGTGTCTGGGTACTGGACGGATAGAAGAATATCATTCCAAGGGCAGTCAGCAACAGGATAGGATATGTGCTTAGGTTCACGAGTTTCCTTTCAACGGGCAACAGGTTGAGAAGTTCTGAAGAGTATATCAGCAGGAGGAAAATGAATGGAATCATCACAGTGTGGAAGAAGTTCACCATATCAAGGCTGAAATCTCCGAGGCTGAACCAGCTGACGCCGGGAAGAATGGGCCCTATTAGAAGGAAAAATGTTATGAAAACAAGTGTTGCAATGGAATTCTTTCTTGGGTCGCGAAGAAAATTCTTCAATTCTGTAGAATTGTCAAAAAATACACTCATATCTGATTAATATTTATCTCAATATTAATTTTATGCATCACATATGATGCATATTCTTTTAATCTGTTGCCAACGAGAATGCACCCTGACCTGACAGAAAGATGAAAGCGAACATTTGATCTCTTATCTGATGCTTATAATTTATAATATAGATATATATCCATATGTGGAAATTGAAAGAAAGATTCTGATCTATTTCAAATATACTAAGCCAAGGGTTTGGGCGCTCCTCGTATACGTTGGAACGGTAGGATCAATCATGGCAGCTGGGGCAGAGGTCGCACAGAAATTAAATCTCATATTTCTTGCCATATTCACATTAATAGCAGGTACAGCTGGCGCTGAGGCAATAACCAATTACATTGACAGGGACATAGATTCAAGGATGCAGAGAACGGCAGGAAGGCCCCTACCAGCAGGACAGATTACTGATGCAGGAGCTCAAATCTTTGGATATGTTCTCATATCGACTGCAATCATTCCCCTTGTGCTATTTGGGAGGTATTATGCTGCAATTTTCATGTTTACAGGAATATTTGACAATGTGTTTATATACAGCTTTCTGTTGAAACGAAAGACTCCTTGGAGCGTAATATTCGGAGGTTTTTCAGGCGGTTTTCCTGTGATCATAGGATGGTATACGGTCACGGATAATTTCTCAATAACCCCATTCCTGCTTTTTCTGCTTGTGATAATCTGGATTCCGATTCATATCTGGAGCATTGCATACCTTTACAGAGAGGATTATTCCAGTGCAGGTGTACCCATGCTTCCGGTAGTCTGTTCCGAGAGAACCACTTCATGGGCCATAACCATTTCTTCACTCCTGCTTTCTGTATTTTCACTGCTCCTGTATTTTGTGGGTGAGAATTCAATTATCTACATGAATTTAGCCATTATATTATCAATTCCACTAATTTATTATTCTATACGGTTCATGAAAAAACCAACCAGAAAAACATCCCTGGCACTTTTCAAGTATTCCAGCATGTATCTTGCCATAATATTCTCAGCATTCATGATCCTTGGGCTTGCCTCAGGTATCTGATTCTAAGGTAGCATAATAATATATTTTAGTCAGGTATCGGAGTGCTACTGTCAGGCAGTAATGCATAGTTCCATTTTGGATGCAATGAATGTGGTTTCAAATATAATTTTGCCGCATCTCTATCTAAGAATGTTATCTGATATGGGCGAGAAGGCACCTGCGAAAAATTGGAATAATTGACTTCTAATGAATGCCTAAAGGGAACGGTCGTTCGGCTTCCTGATAACTATTCCCCCAATGGAAGTTGAAATATTCTGTATTTCTTTGTACATTTCCTCCTCCACAGCCTCTGTTGCACCAGCCCAGATGTCTAAGATGCTATTTTCTGAACAGGGTCTTCCAAAGGATATTTCCTCTCCTTCCTTGTCATAGAAGGATGAGAGTAAGAATGTTATGTGTGTCTTTGAGTTCTGTTGTTGTTTCTCTCCAATTATAGTCATCATTTTTGAAGTTTCAGTGGAATGTTCCTTCACAAATTGAATTTTATCAACGTGTTTCTTAAAGATTTCTTCTAATTTGCTGTTTTCAATGGGGTGGGAAACCCTTAACTCAATCATGAAATTACAATCTCTTTCTGTATTTAGTGTTATTGGTATACGTATGATGAAAAGTATTTATATATGAGTAAGGAAAAATATTCACGTTTTTCAAATCTAAATTCAAAAAATTCTTATTTTACAATTTATTTCAATTCTGTGGAAGACCCTGTGTCAAGAGAACTTATTCCTCTGCTTCCCACTAAATAAATTGCAGTGAAGAATACTAGAAAAAGAGGTATAAGATACAGATCATTCACACTGGTGACAGTTTCCATAAACCAGAATGCGGAGAATGTGAGAAGAATGGCAGATACTGCAACCTTCATAATTGCCTGCTTAACCTTTCTCACGCTCGTCCTCAGCACAAACGCAAATATCAGTACAAGTATGATTCCTGCGATCAGCCCTATCATCGTAGAATCGTAGTTTTCCGGGAACAGAGCTATCAGCACGATCGCGGCCTCAAACGCTTCAGTCACGCCAACCGAATAGGCGGTAGAATTTATTCCCTTCTCTCTCTCATCATGATGCTTGGAGTTTTTCTGGGGCCCCTGTATCTGGAACCTGAAGGACCTCCTTGCGCTTTTCACCAGTCTCAGACCAAAGTAGAGAAGAAGAATGGCGGATGCAAGCCTCACATAGAGGATCGGCAATAGTTGTATATAATTTCCTGCAAGTGCTGTTGGTATCAATATAGTAATAACGCCTGCTGCAGCTGCCAGGTATGGAGCGGCATTCCTGCTCTCAGTGGCTAGTACAATGCCCACTGCCGAGGCTTCTGCCATTTCCAGAAGCGTGATTCCCATTGCAGCCAGAAATATTCCTACATCAAACATGAAGAACCCATTTCATCATTATTTAAAATATTACCATCATAATCATGACATCCTCTCCACCCTGAAGGTCGGAGCTTTCTTGCTCAAGGGAGTGTAAAATATCTTAATACTGTGGCATATTATGTTATAATTATGGAAATAGATGGAAAATCTATGGATAATGTGCATTTCAGATGGGATGGGAAACTGGAGCCAATCGCAATGATAAAGCAGGGAGATTGGGTGAAAATAATCGTTCCCGATTCCTCTGTCAATCAGATCCTTCCAGGAATGACAGAAGAGCACATGGGAAAGATTGATGAATCAAAGTTTGATGGTGCTGTGGGCCCTCTGTTCATAGAAGGAGCGAAGGCAGGCCAGACCCTTAAGATTGAAATTGAATCAATCGAAACAGGTGAATACGGATGGAGTGCAATCATCGATAATTTTGGGCTTCTCAAGGACATGTATGGAAAAAAACTCATAACATGGAAAAAAACATCCAACATGTGGGAAGTGGAGGATCCTTTCCTGAAGGGAATCAGGATCAGGAACAGACCATTTCTAGGTGTTGTGGGAACTGCTCCCATGGAAGGTACGTACGGAATGATTCCTCCACAGTCATTTGGTGGGAACATGGACACTAAAACAATCTGCGCAGGATCAATACTGATGCTTCCGGTGAATGTGGATGGTGCACTGGTATCCTTTGGTGATCCCCATGGAAGTCAGGGTGATGGGGAGGTGTGCGGTACAGCCATAGAAACAGAGGCAACAATAAAGGTAAGATTCAGTACAGTGGAAGAATCGATAAAGAGCCCAATGATCATATCGGAGGAGTACTCTCCCGGCAGAACCATTTCTGCATCAGGCATTTCAGAGGATCTTCACATAGCAGCAAAAATTGCTGCTCTTGACATGATAAAATATCTCATGAAGAGGGGCCTTTCGGAGCAGGAGTCATACATACTCATGAGCGTGATTGGAAATCTTGCCATAAGGGAAATAGTGGACGAGCCAAACTTCGTGGTCACTATGTCGGTGCCTATGGAAATCATTGACCAGATAGCATGACTTTCCTTCTCTTCTTGATCTCCTTCCCCACCGCCGCAATTCCAAATCCCAGAATAAGATAGTATATGGTAAGGACCAGGACAAACACATAGAATAATAGATTTGCAAGATCGTTTCCTGTTTTGAAGGAAAGTGTTTCTGCATAGAAAATTATGAAGAAATAGAACGAAAGTGAAGAACCGTAAATTGCATAATGATTCTTGAATGTTTCATAGACTGACCACTTTCCAGTGTTGAGCCAGGTACGCCTGTATCTCATGATCGGAAGCAGGATGAATCCTGAAAGGATGAACGGAATAAGAAGATCATAAATGATCTGGAAACTGGATACACTCCATGACATGGAAAGGATAAAGAAACATATGATGGGGAAAAGTACTGTGATCGCAACAAAGATCCATGAATACCTGCTTCTTGCAAAGAGCCTCAGGCTCACATAGAGTGAAATCATCGGGAAAATTATGGCAAAAATTCCCATGATATATATGAATCCTCTGTCTACAATGCTTCTCGTGAGACCTGATTAATTCATTCTTTTTAAGAATTGGCAGTCATGAAAAATCACAACCAATCAATTTATATATGTTTTTAGAATGGGTCTTTTTAGAGTAGAATGTGCGGTTACAAATCAATAAAAACAGATTTTTCAAGCTTATTGCACATCTTCCATGATTCTAAGGGAGGTTGCCCGAATTGAGGAGATTCCTTCTCCTCGAAGGTGGTATTTCCTTTGAGGGGAAGGGATTCGGGGCATCCGTTGATGCACTTGGTGAAGTAATTTTTACAACAGCCTTTTCTGGCTTCTATGAGGCAATGACAGATCCATCCTATGCAGGCCAGATAATTACTTTCGCCTTCCCCTCAATGTTCTATTATGAATTCTGGAGAGACGCAATGCAGAGTGGAAGGATCCAGGCCGAGGGAATAATTGCAAGAGATACAGTTGCTCCTCAGGGAAGGGGATTTGAAGCCATAGACTCCATCATGAAGAGCAATAGAGTTCCGGGAATTTACGGGATTGATACGAGAAAGCTCATCAAGACCATCAGGGACATGGGAACAGTGAGGGGAATCATAAGCAGTTCCGGAAATTTGGACGTGGAGTTCAAGAGCCACAGTACCTACGATCTGATAAGAAGAACTTCCACTGAAAGTGAATACATTCTGAATCCCGGAATGGAGAGAAAGATACTTTACATCGATCTCGGTTCAAAAAATTCACTCCTCAAAAAGGTAACTGATCTGGGAGAAACTCATGTTGTAAACATTGACAGCAGGCTCATTAATCATGATGAATATGATCTTGTGTTCATATCCAATGGCCCGGGAAATCCTTCAGACCATTCACTGGGAAGAGTGAAGGATTTCATCAGGAATGCTGCAGGAAATGTGCCCATTGCAGGTGTATGCCTTGGTCACCAGATAATATGCGAGGCCCTTGGTGCTGAAGCACAGGCCATGAGGTTTGGGCATCATGGAATCAACCATTCAGTCACGGACGGGAAAAAAATCTATATCACGTCACACAACCATAATTACCACATACCTTCTGAATCACTTGAGGGAACAGGGCTTAAACCAGTTCAGTGGGATATGAATGATGGTGCTTGTGAGATGGCAGTGGATCAGGATAACCAGATCATGTCTGTTCAGTATCATCCCGAGGGATCACCGGGCCCCGTGGATCCTGGAAATTTCTTTGAGGAATTGAGGAGGATGATGTGCTATGAGAAACTCTGAGAATGATCTCAGGGTTCTCGTGATTGGTGCAGGGCCCATTGTTATTGGACAGGCTGCGGAATTTGACTATTCAGGCACGCAGGCATGCAAGGTTCTTAGGGAGATGGGGGCATATACCGTACTGATCAATTCTAATCCTGCAACCATTCAGACAGACTTTGACACTGCTGATCGGGTGTACATAAGGACAGTAAACTGGGAAAATGCGGAAAAAATCATAGTTGAAGAGAAGATCAACGCCATAATAGGATGCATGGCTGGTCAGAC
>JAKAWU010000045.1 GCA_021816965.1 Thermoplasmata archaeon
ATGAGATCGTCTTCATGGCCAAGGATGGCATGACAGAAATAACGATGGATGCATGCATAATGCCATCAGAGAGCATGGAATACATAATCCCGTTTCTTCATGGAATAAAGGATCTCTTTGGCGATCCGGTCTCCGTCCTGAGGGATATGTCTCCTGCAATAAAGGAATCCATATCCATGGTATTTCCGGGAATATTACAACTGATATGTCATTACCATTTCGTGAAAGATCTGGGAAAAGACATATTTTCCTCATATATCGAGAATGTTACAATGTCGAAAATTTAAAATATTTCTAAAAGCTAACTTATATGTGTCATCTGATAAAAAAATAGAGAAATGGAATAAAATTCTGGAAGATACAATGCAAGAACGGGATGAGATTAAAGATAAGATTAAAGAATTGGGAGAAAAGATTAAGAATGGCGATCACGCAATTCTTAATCAACAAAGAGTTTTAATGCTGGGTCGTAAGCTGAAAGAATGGAATAATAGAGTGAGGATTTGTGAGGCTGAGTTAGAAAATTTGAATCTGAGAAAGTAACAAAGACCAAATTATTTAGGATGAGGATCATAATGGAACCTACAGATAACAGGTTGTATGAATACATTGATGAGGCTGGTTATTTAAGAAAAATTCTGGATATTAACAACCTCCTTTTAGAAAAATTATCTGTAATTCCGGAACTTTTCAGCATTGAGGATTTTTTAGAAATAGTGTCATTATCTCTATATCCTAGGAAAAATGATGAAAAGTATAGAAATTTAATTAGAACAATTCCAAAATTATCTTTTGACAAAGTTGATTCTATCCTTGCCAATAATCAATCACAGTTGTCTTATAAGAAAATTTCACATAGATACAGCTCAACCGCTGGCGTCTTATTTTTAATTTCTATTGTTATGATATTATTTGTCATGTCCTCAAGAAATGTTTATCTCTTGCTAACCACAATTATCGTTTTTTTGGTATCCGTAATACTGGAAATTCACTCGTTCAGAATTGATAAAAGGGCCATAGAGATTCCAGATGTCAAATACCACGGAAAAAGAGTCTTCAAAGTAACTCTTCGTAATTATATACCGGTGCTGGAACCACTTGAATACTTTGAAACTGCTCAACTGGATGATGAAGAAACAGTTATCTGCCCTAAATGTCACGGCGAAGGGGAACTGGAATACACGAGGAGGGAACTAGATGTTTCCTCTCGAAGTTTACCAGATAACGTTCCTCTAAGGGAGCAATATAAAAATGTAACTTATACGGTCACCTGCAATCTGTGTAATGGGGTTGGGAAATTTAACAATATAAATGTATGTAATAAATATAACAGCGAAGCAAAAGAAGTTAATAGGAAGATGGAAATTATTTTTAGCAAATTTCCTGCGATTAGGAAATGGAGTGATAATCTCAATAACAATTTGCAACTTTGGAATTCTAAATTAAAATCTTAATTCCATATATCTTATATTCCACGCTTTTCAATAGCAGATATATCAAAAAGCCATAATATACGCTTCTGTATCTCGGTAGCTCCGTATGGATTTTCTCAGAGAGATAAGATTTAAAAATAATAGAAATGAAATGTCCGCCGTATTTAGCTCGATATTTGTTTTTCCCTTTATATTACTCCTATCTGCTCATTTAAATATGTTCCGAATCTCCAACAGAATTCTAGGGAATTATGAACAGTTTCATAACTTTTTAGCACCTCAAAGATTGCACATTTTAATTCTCTTCAACCAAAAGTTTATCTTATAAATTGATTGTGTAGATTCATATCTGATGGAAGTTGTTTTATGGGGAATGAATTTGATCTCATAGATACTTTCCCGGAGTTTATGGATTACTGGAATAAAAGTCAAAAGGATAATGCCAGTGAAGAGATAAAAACTTGGGAAAGCTACTACAAAACAAATTATCCGGAATTATTCGAAAAAATTGTACAGGATTACACAGAATCTGGACTTAATTGGGAAGATATTGCCAGAGATAAGATATTTCCCATAAATGTAGACAGGTTCAGCGTAATGGAACAGGCATGTGCGAATCTCAGGAAGATCATTAAGGACCTGTACAAAGATTCGGAAATATCGAAATTTCATCTGCCACGAATAACTTTCGTAATCTATCTTGGTTTAGGAAACGGTGCAGGATGGGCAACAGATTATGATTCAAGACCTGCAATCCTACTAGGGCTTGAAAACATAGTTGATATGGGGTGGGAAGGAGAAATAGCCTTAAAAGGTCTCATCCTTCATGAAATGGGCCACACAATTCATTATGAGTTAAGAAGGGAAAGAAAAATCAATAATGGTAATGGTTCTCTGTGGACCCTTTATGAGGAGGGATTTGCCCAGTATTTTGAATCGCGTTTAATTCCTTCTGAAAGCTGGCATCAGGGGTTGGGACAACCAGGATGGGTTGGTTGGTGCGAAGATCATCTCTCTCATCTCGCTGAACTATTCCTTTCAGAAGTGGAAGCAGGTGGAGAAACCAATAGATTCTTTGGTTCATGGTTTAATGTTGACGGATGGAAAGAGACTGGATATTATCTGGGTGAAAGAGTGGTTAACCTAATGGAATTGCCGTTTAATGATCTCGCTTGTCTGTCACCGGAAGATGTAGGTATTTTGATGAAGAACTATCTCATTGAAATTTCATGATTATTTCACAAATATTTTTTTCGAGGAGATTATTGTTCTACTCCGGTTTTTAATGGATTCCACTGCTGGTGTTTGTTCCCATTAGATAACTATAAATTTTTTTACTTAGAACAAGGTAAAAATGGAGGGAGGCACAGAAATCGTCATAAAATGAATTTATGGATTTATCGAGTGGAAAGTTACAAAGTTCAGTTCAGGTAAAGTTAAATTGTCCCAAGGAGTTCCTTGACATGTAATTTTATCTAATAATATTCAGGAACAGGGAAAGATAGTATCCCGCACCCTTGGTGTTACGAGTAATTTTATATTATGATTAAATATTCTTAAAATGATTTGCCCAAATTGCAATACAGATATCCCTGAGATTGCGAAATACTGTCCGATCTGCTCATACAAATTTCCACTGAAAATGGCAGACTACACTTTAATGAGAAATTTTGCATTAATTGCCCTCTTTTCAACGATTCTTTCAACTTTTCTATACTATTATCTATTTTATCACCCAACGGACATTTATGAATCTCTATACCTCGTAGGAGTTCCAATATTTCTATACTCTTTTTCTCTTATATTGCTTAGAAATGCATATTCTAAACTGTCCATTGGTAAGTACATTTTTTCCACAGAGCAAAGTGCAGCTACGATTGCCGCTATACTTAGGGTTATACTCTATCTTCTAGCATTTCCGATTATTTTTCTCATTCCCACCCCTTTGAGCAATTCATTAAGCAGTATACGCAATTTGATTTACGCAACTTATATTTTTGTTTCACTCATCTTTGAATTTGGTTTCATAAAAATTGGAATTGAAGAAAATTCATCTGGAATGAAGATTGCTGGAATTCTGTACATTATTGGTCAAGCTATTTCAGGAATCATTTTTTTCCTTGGTGAATTAATCGCATTTGATCGTATAGCACTCACGCACTTTCCGATATTTTATCTTAACATTACAGGAAATGCACTGCTTTCCTTAGGATTACTGGAAATAATAGTATTTTCAACAAGATCCAAAAATGAATATGAAAAATAAAAAAATGGGAAATTAGTCCTCTCCAGCGCCTGCGCCTGGTGGAGGAGATCCGCCTTTTGATCCCTTAGTTGCAATAACGTCATCGATCCTGAGAATCATGACTGCAGCCTCGGTTGCAGCATCTATTGCTTGCTTTCCAACTCTTATGGGCTCTATGACTCCTGCTTTCTCCATGTCTTCTATGTTCCCTGTGTATAGGTTTATTCCGAATTTCTTGTGGCCCTTCGCATGCTCATTCCTGAGGTTTATGAGTATGTCGATTGCGTTAATTCCTGCATTTTCAGAGAGTGCTCTTGGTATTTCCTCCATGGCGTTTGCGAATTTCTCAATTGCGAGCTGCTGTCTTCCTCCAACCTTTACTGCATACTCTCTTGTCTTTACTGCGATCTCGACTGCTGCTGATCCTCCGCCTGTGACATATTTTCCATCCTCTATGGCTGCAGCAACAACATGAATGGAGTCCACTATAGACCTCTCAATTTCATCAACCACATGCTCGGTTCCACCTCTGACAAGAAGCGAAACAGCCTTTGGATTGACACATCCAGTCACGAATGTGAGGTAATCATCGCCTATCTTGATTTGCTCTACCTGTTCTGCTTTTCCTAGATCTGATGAGGTCAGTTCATCAATGGATGATGCAATTGTAGCTCCTGTGGCCTTCGAAAGTTTCTCAATATCACTTTTCTTTACTCTCCTAACTGCATAAATACCCTCTTTTGCAAGGTAATGCTGTGCAAGATCATCAATTCCTTTCTGTGTTATGAGGACATTTGCTCCCGTTTCCTTCACTTTCTTGACCATTTCCTTCAGTATTGACTCTTCCTGTGAGAGAAATTTCTGTATCATTGTCGGGTCATCTATTCTTATGTTTGTGTCGAATTCAGGTTTCTTGATTTCAAGTGCAGCGTTGAGTACTGCTATCTTTGCATTCTTCACGGAATCCTGCATTCCAGGGTGAACTTTTTCCTTGTCCACTATAATACCATATATAAGCGTGGTGTCATCTATGTCTCCGCCCTGTTTCTTAACTATCTGGACGTTGTCCAAGTCAACCTTGTAGCCATTTCCAGTCTTCTCAGCTATGGTCTTTATAGTTTCATAGGAAATCTCACTGAGTTTATCCTTGCTTCCCGACGCAGACTTGCTGCTGAGGGATGTGGAAGCCATTTTCATGATCTTTTCCTTGTCGGTGATCTCAACCTTTGTTGCAATCTCATCAAGTATTTCCTTCGCCTTCTGTGCAGCCATCCTGTATCCATCTGCAATCACAGTCGGGTGAACATTCTGGTTTATGAGAGATTCTGCTTCCTGAAGCAGTGCCCCAGCAACGACCACTGCTGTTGTCGTTCCATCTCCAACCATTGTATCCTGGGTCTTTGAGACCTCTACCATCATCTTTGCAGCCGGGTGTTCAACATCCATTTCTTTCAGGATTGTGACTCCGTCATTTGTGATGACAATATCTCCGAGGGAATCAACAAGCATCTTGTCCATTCCTCTTGGGCCAAGGCTGGTTCTTACTGCTGACGCAATGCTTTTTGCAGCATCTATGTTCGCCTTCATCGCATCTTTTCCGGTCTCTCTTTTAGAGCCCTCTTTTAATATGAATATTGGTTGTCCGCCTAACATGGTTATCAAGTAGTAAAAATAAACTTCTATATAAATGTTTGTAAACTTTTGTTTCTACAAAACACGACATTCATGGTAAAAAATGGAATATGTAAATTCCTCATCCGGAATGTTTTGATTCTTTCGTTTCCATCATATGGATGAAAGAATATCTTCTGTGGTTCTGACCCTGCCCATTCTCTTGAGTACATATTCAACAGATATCCTGTGTGCTTCTTCTGACATATCTGTCATGGCATCCTCTGCAAATACTTGGTTGAAGCCAAATTCATACGCAAATCGTGCAGTGCTCTCCACACCATAAGTTGTGGAAATACCTCCAAGAACGATCGTATGGATATTTCTCCTTCTCAGCTGCTGTTCAAGATCTGTTCCATAGAATGCACCCCACTGCCTCTTAGTAACGACAAGATCTGATGTGGTGACTCCCAGTTCAGGCACAAAATCTGCCCAGTCTACAGGCGGATTTCCCCTGTTTAAGGTGGAATCACTCTCCGTCATCAGTGGGACTGCATTCTTGAAGTCAACATGTACAAAGAATATGGGCATTTTATTCTCACGGAACCGGTTAATGAGTTTCACAGCGTTGGCAACAACGGCACTTGAAGGATAGGGTTTTGTTTCTCTTCCAACTATTCCCTTCTGGAGGTCAATCAGTACGAGTGCTGTTTTTTCTCTATCTATTGAAACTTTGTTGCTCATTCATATTGATCATGAAATTGATTATAGGTTTTACCATTTTTTCAGAAAACTAAATGGAAAAGGTTAAGATTCTTTACACAATTTAGCAGATGAATGAGGAATTCCGCTGCTGTTTGTGTTGTGATCCATGAAAGGAAGGTCCTCCTCATGAGAAGGAAGAGCAGGGAAGGTGACCCATGGTCTGGTGACATGAGCTTTCCCGGAGGATTCATGAAGGAAGGTGAGGATCCCATAACCTGTGCCCTGAGGGAATTTAAGGAAGAAACCGGTTCATCCTCTTCCAGCATAAGTGTATTGAAGGTGCTCGATTATTTCAGCACAATCAGGATTAATGATTTGAAAGTATATCCCGTTTTATGCGGTGCAGGATCTATTTTTGATATAATGCCAGGAGATGAAATGGAATACGGGGGATGGTATCCACTTGATGGCGGTATTGATTCAACTGATCCGGTGAAAGGGTTATGCCTCAATTACCATGGTGATATAGTATGGGGCCTGACCTACCGAATACTGATGCACATTCGGAATAATGAAAAACCATTAGAAAGTGAATAGTTCTGTCCCCTTCACCACAGGGCTAACTCTCATCACGAATTTTGATATTTTTTTCAGGCTCTGCTGTACAGACCATAGTTTATCCCTATCACAGAGTGCAAGAACAAAACCTTCACTTCCTCCACCAAGGAGTCTTGCAGATAATGCTCCAGATTCTATGGCAGTATTCACGATAAAGTCAATGTTCTTGCCTGAAACTTTTGTTCCCAGGGATTTCTTTATGCCCCATCCGCTGTTTACAAGCTCATTAAACCTGTGCCAGTCATTATCTTCCACTGCTTTTTTCATGCTCTGCGCAATCTGTTTCATCCTGACCAGTTTATCAATGGTGTCATTCTCACCCTTCTTGGCCTTTTCTACCTGATCTCTCAGGACCGCACTGCTTTCCCTTGTATTTCCAGTATAACATATGATCATGCCTGCAGATAGTTTATTCATCACTTCAGTGTCATTGAATAATGAGAAATTCGGCTCCATGCCCATGGATTCCATGCTCTTGAATCCACCAAAGGCGATTGCGTATGGATCCTGTATTCCAAGGGTGATTCCAAAGGAATCTCTTTCTGCAAGATATGCTTCCCTTGCAAGGTTTTCCGGTCCATCATACTCGTTTCTGATTTCCTTCAGGACTCTTATGAGTGCAGTCATCATAGCACTGGAAGAGCCAAGTCCTGAACCGGGTGGAACTTCACCATTTATGTATAATCTTCCTGTTTTGATCCCATATTCCGTGAGAAACCGTACCATACTGTCCTGAAAACTCTCGTCTTCACTGTCACCGAAAATTATAGTTTTAACGTTATGTCTGGAAGAAATTTCCAGCGGCTGCATATCCTCAGTATAGGTCACATAGACACCTCTGTCTATTGCTGTGTTTACAACGCTTGTACCGTAATTTTCAAGGAAGGGATTAATGTCAGTTCCTCCACCTGAAAAACTGACTCTCAGTGGACTGTAGGCACTGATTCTTCTCATGCTCACAGTATACAACGATTCATATTATTATTTTTTCCTGACATCCTCTCCTCCCTGAAGGTCGGAGCTTTCCTGCTCAAAAAAATTGTAAAATTTGTTGTGGTCTCACAGGGATGCTTAATGCACAATATTCCTGTGCTTACAGATCATGTATGTCATCCGGCAAAGGTTTTATTCATGATT
>JAKAWU010000046.1 GCA_021816965.1 Thermoplasmata archaeon
GCATCACTGCACGATTCACAGGTTGATCTCTCAATACCGGGTATCCCATGTTACAGGGACAAGGGATATGCAGGTGCTTATTGCAAAGATATCAATGCAACCATGGATAAGGCATCGAGAGAACATCCCCTTGACATTGAAAAGATAAGGAGAAATCTCAGGATAACAAGAAAACGTCCTCCTGGAGAGAGGCCCTATTCTGTAATGAAAGGGATCATGAATGGGGGCCATACTCTCGTCACCATGGTGAGAAGATGCAGGGTCAAGGCAATGTTTCTCTGCCTTGGCTACAATGCACTCACCATGATCACACTGAAGAAGCAGGGTAAGATAGCGTAAGCTATGAAAAAATAATAAAAAACAGGGAGAAAAATAATAAGAAAAGGGATAAATCAAGGATCAACCAACCCTATTCTGAAAGATTTCTGTAAGAAAGAGACGAATTCGGCTTTTTGATCTACCAGTTGCGAATAATTACCGGGATATTAGAAAACGTCTTATGAAAATAGAGATAAAAAAGACTTGCAAAGGTTAAAAAACTTAATATTTTAAAAAAATTTAAAGCAGGCAAGTTGAACCTGCAAAGAACTTATTTCTTCCTTATATAGACGTAAGCAACAGCCATAGCTGCAATAACCCCAACTACTCCCGCTGCAGAATAGTAATATATTACAGGTACAGGTGTTCCAGGCCCTGATGTTTTGTTCAGGGTGGCAGTTATGTTTTCAGTAGCTCCCGAGGAAAGCGTGAAATTCATGTATTTCGTCACGTATCCCGGATCAGATATAACCACGGTGTAGGAACCTGCAACTACAGACATGTTGAATGTTGAGTTGCCCACGTTGAACAGTGCACCATTCACAGTAATATTCAGTCCTTTCTGCGTGAAATGTCCCGTTATATATGCCCAGTGGTGATAACTTAGATTCACGACTTGATCTGAACCATTTATTACAACAGTTCCGGAAGTTGTCCCACTGGTATAGTAATTTGTGCTGTTTGAAATACTGTATGTATATGAAGTGCCATTGATGCCTGAAACGGTGTATTCAGAGCCTGAAATCGTCTTATTCATTCCATTTATTTCCAAATTCCATGTATTTCCTGCTGAGATTCCAGATTCCCTGAACGTCACGGTGTATAAGGAAGAGGTGCTGTATACGTACATGTAATTGGAAAAGCCGTTACAAATGAATGGGTTGTTAATCATGAATAAGTTCCTGTTACTGGTGTCAAACAACATCTCCATTGAAGGAAAAGTGTATGGTGCAGTTCCAAGTATCTTCCCTGTGGAAACCTTAACTGCTGTGACGGTACTGCTACAGGCTGTGACATTATCGGTTTGTATGTACTCTATACCTGTTAGATTGTTATAGGCAGATGTGACTGGAAATCCGCTAAGCATGATTCCCTTGCTAAAATTCTGGCTGGTTGCATTATATATCAGGTCGGGTGCATTGGATTGATTTATATTTCCTGCAAGGAATAATCCATTATCACCATATTTTGTTATAAATGGTCCATGGAATCCATTGGGATAATTAATCGTTTTAGATGAACCATTTACAGGGTTCATACTAATGATGCTGGAGAAATTCGCTGTCAATATATTTCCGTTGTAAATTTGTGGAATTCCAAAGATTAATCCTATATCGGAAACATGCTTGAATGAAACATTTTTCAATATGGTACCATTTAGGCTCACAATATACGTATTCGAAATATCTGTGATGGGATTGCCTGATATGACATAAAGATCATTTGTGTTGTTACCCATTGTTATGTCCGTGATGTTTGACTTTATCTGGCTTAGAAGAGTACTTTTCTCAATTGTGCCATTTCCGGGATAAATTACACTCAGATTGCCGGTGCAGGATGCTGCATAAAGCAGATTTGACTGCGATGAGTAATATATGGAATCTGGTAATTTAATATTTATGCTGCTTCCAGAAGCGATTCCGGTTGATATATTATACCTTATGATTTCATTCTTCGCTGGTAAGGCTGCGAATATTGTTCCAGCACTCTGATCCAACGCAATAGATGAGATGCAATTATTTGAAGAAACGCTGGAGTAATTAACCGCATACCCTGAAACATGCCGCATGGTTCTGGTAGAAAAAGTTGATTCGGCTTTTATAAATGTCTGATTCCCCGGGCTCTCGAATATGACAGTAGCGGTGAAAGAACTCCCTGAAATAGTAAAATGGATGCTTCCCGGATAAGCCTGGTATCCGCCAGATGCTGAGAAATTAGCCTGGTATGAACCGTTAAAAAGCAATGTTGATATACCTGATCCCCCGGTGCCATTAAAATTAATTCCATTAATTGTTGCGAACCAGTTCATACCAGATGGGAGACCACCTGGAATGAAACTTGCTTTGTAACCAAATGAATACGGAAGGTTGATGATGCCGCTGGTGGTTGCATTTCTCACGAAAACCCAGTAAAATGTGTTATTGGGAGAATAGTCATAGCACTGAAATCCTATTGTTGCGTTCAGACCCGGGTTGTTATTGATACCAACGTGTGATGAATTCTCAACCTGCCCATCCACGACTCCAACTATATTGTTATTATTCACATATCCAATACCATAAACATGAAACCTGTTTGGATCTATTGATTTTGAATAGTTGTATGTATATGCAACACCGTTAGCGTTCCACAGGCTCATTCCCGGACCATTGACGGTATTTGTTGCCCAACCAGATGCTACATCGGAGAAACTGTTATAGTAACCTCCTGAACTGAATCCTACACCATTGAGGAAATAAGAGTTATTATTGATGCCACCTGGGCCGATAAGGCCACAGGACTCTACATAGGATGGATAGCTGAAATTTGCCCTTGTGTAAATATCGTTTGGACCTGTTATGTGAAGACTATTGTTCACAGTTGCATTTCCAAATACACAGTTTCCAGCTATTCCGTTGGCTATCCACTTTGAATTGTTAAGGGTTGTGCCTGCGAAATTGTCATAGAACCTAAACACATTCTGCCCGTTATCGAACTGCCCATACATCTTGGATAATTGTGGTGCCTCTCCTGTGGTTACACCGTTGAAAGCATTCTGACCCAGAGGGAGGAAATTCATCTCTATGGTGATTGCTGAATCTGCACTTATTGAATATTTAAGCTTCAGCCAATATGTAGTATTATTGTCGTTAAAAGAATTCCCGGATTGCAGCCACGAATTTATCATAGTGCCGTTAGTATAAGTGAAATAAACGTTGGAAAGATTGGAGTTTTCATAGATTGAGTATTCCGAACTGTTCACAACGATCATTTCGTTATAATTGACAGGTATTGTCACACTCTGGTTGTTATTGATGGAAATATATACATGTGTCTGTGTCTGCAGGTATGGCGATATAGCATTGACGACTGCAGCTGACTGGGGAGAATTTCCAGATATAGCATACGCGCCAGGAATCAATAGGGATGTCACTATAAAAAGACTTGCGTAAATATAAATAGATTTCATATCACAAAGGTATTTTTTAACTAATATATATGGTTTTTGCTTTGCTCAAAATTGATAATTAATAAATTCTAATATCTGCATATTCAATACACTGGCACTCTCAACCAACTTAATCTATGTATCTCCATAATTTTATCATGGCTGATCGTTATGAGCCACGCAAATTACCTCCTGTTTTCACATTGAATTCGTTTCAGTTAGGATAAATTTCAATGCTTCTGCAACGATCGTATCGGTTGCATAGTCATGATCCGCATATTTGTCAATCCCTATTTCTTGATCTGGGATTATTTCATAGAACATGGGCTCATTGGGATACTTCACCATGAGTTTTGAGGATATCCATCCCTTGAGGCCCGAATTTTGCAGTTCAAACCTGATGGTGTTCGTGAAAGCGTTTGCAGCCTGGGAGGGCCTCACACCAATGACTGTGGAACCACAATTTCCCATGAAGGAAAGGAGATCAAAACCTGCACTGAATGTTCTTGCAGAACACAGGACATAAACCTTCCAGCCGGACTGGAGCTTATAGCTTTTCATAAATGCTGAAAACGTAGGAGACAGATTCACAATTTTTTCAAATTCATCCTCTGTTATTCCTCTGAACCCATTCCTCCATCTGTTTTCCTCTTTAAAATTGTATCCTCCGGGATAGGATTCAAAATTTTCTATTTCAAACTGTTTTGCATACATTTCCGAGTATCTTTCAACGTCAAATCCTTCATCCACCTTCAATATTCTTTTTCCAAACAGGAAATATGAAAGGATGTTGGCCATATATGAATTCCCTCCCGTGTTGTCCCTCAGGTCCACGAGAATATTGCTGCTTCCCGTTTCCTTCATTTTAGTCAGGAATTCAGTGATTATCTGTGATGCTGAAGGTATTTTCCCAATTATTTCTTTGATGGTTCCGGATGTATTCATTCCTGTTCTCTCAATCAATTCCATAAGAAATTTTTCGCTGGCCCCATGATTCAGCTGTGACTCAAAATTTTCTCTGTATTTCCTCATGGATTCTATTCTCAAATAACCAGTCCTTCCATCAAGAATTGTCCATGAAAGATCCGATGTTTCTGATGAAGGGAGTTCCATTCCATTTCTTATTATAAGTTCTCCGGGTTTTTCTTCTGAAAATTCAAATTCCATTTCATATACGTTTCCCCGATTGTTCAATTCCAAACTTATGCTGCCAATGTCCTTCGCGGATCTATCCAAAAGATAACCCATCAGGTGTTTTTGGCCAAAGCATTCCATGATGTGCATCAGATTGTTATTTTCCCCATTTGCCCCGCGAAGTTTTTTCATGTTTTCCTTAATGGTTTCCATGGGAATCCCATTTATGCCCTTTATAACTGAACCTATGAACTTCTCATGTTCATGGGAATACACTCCCAGAACCAACAACGAACCATCGATCGGTTCAATTTTCAGCCAGATTTTCTCCCTGCTTTCTGGTAAAGGGTCCATTGAGGTGTGTCCATCACCCACCAGGGCCATTACCTTCATCGCAAATATATGAAATGTTTCCTGATCAATGTTCTCAGGGACCTGATCCATGATACTGTTCACAGATCTGAAGAATTCTATCCTGGATTTCTTATGCAGGAATGGGTCGGGATGCGTTTCTGTAACCATTTTGACAAGCTGCAGGAGATCTGACAGTGAATCTTTTTTTGATATTGGAAAAATGCCCATAGAACATAATTCCTATATGCATTAAAATTTATTCTATAACTCGAGATAACATTGCTTAAACAGAGGTATGATTCACCCTTCTGGCACATCAAATTGAAAAACTATCTGAGCCCATAATCCCTTATGATTGCAAAATTTTCTTATGACCTATTGAGTGCTAATGAAAAATATAAATTTTATCAATTAATATTTGAATAAAGTAAAATAACAGGTAACAACTTTACTCATATTGAAAGTGGATTTGTGGTTTTATAATGGAAAGTTCTAAAAAACTTACCGGATTGCTGATTATAGATATACAGAAAGACTATTTTGAGGGAGGCAGAATGCCCCTTGTTGAACCACTTGCTGCATCAGAGATTGCAGGAGAACTTCTCAGGCTGTTCAGGTTGAGGAATATGCCTGTGTTTCACGTTCACCATGTATCGACACGATCCAATGCATCTTTCTTCCTTCCCGGCACTGATGGAATCATTCCAGATCCTCTCGTGGCCCCTGCAGAGGGAGAAGAGGTTATCATTAAACACCACCCCAACAGTTTTCTAGATACAGAACTGAACAAAAAACTCACTGAACATAATGTCAAAAACCTGATAATAGTTGGCATGATGACCCATATGTGCATAGATTCCACCACCAGGGCTGCGAGTGACCTTGGTTTCAACTGCAATGTCATATATGATGGATGTACAACGAGGGATCTGGCAGTTGCAGATCATACAATTTCAAGCAATAATGTGCATGATGCCTTTATGGCGGCACTGGATGGAACCTTTGCAAAAGTGATGAAGTTCTCGGAATTTCTGATGAATATTGATGAATTGATGTGACATGCTCAGGCTTGATCGTATCCTTATACATGCGCATGAAACAACTGAACAATTCTACAACATACATATCATTCAGATGTGTGGATTATTATCCAGTAGTTATTTAGTGCATATCCTGGCTAATGATTTATAAAGAGTGAATTCCTTATCACATGGATAATTATGAAATGGGTAACAAGAGAGAAGGCAAAGGTTGATAGAATAGCATGCCCCTGGGTTATTTCAAGATTCGTGGACAAAAATCCTGAATTCCTGTTCGTTCCAAAAGATAAAGTGATGGAGGTTGCAGAGAAAGAGAATGCCATACCATTCGACACACCGGGTGCAGAACTTTTTCACTTTGAGCATAACGGTAAAGAATATGTGAGTTTTGATGCAATCATAAAGAAGTACGGTCTTACGGATCCGGCCCTTCTTGAATTTGCAAGAATTGTAAGGGGCGCTGATGCTGACATTCCTGACGCACCTCCGGAATCTCCTGGCCTCGAGGCAGCAGCACTTGGTTTCAGGGAAATCGCGAAAGATGATCATGAGAATATGAAGCTACAGTTTCCATTCTATGATGCTATGTATGCATATGTGAAGCAGAAAATGGGTGGAAAGGCAAAGTTGGAGCATTCCGGGAAGTAAGTCTCGCGAAGGAGAAATGGCCCCTCATGGTGAAATTTATTGAAAAGAAAGCTTTGCCCTCAGAAAATGAATGCGAATTCGATCATGGAGATGTTGATCCTGCTACAGGAAGAGTCTTTGTTGCGCACACAAGTGATGGAACTGTGGGTGTTTTCGATATAGATGAGAACAGATGGATCAGATCCATACCGGATTGTGCCGGTGGAAGCGGTGTGATCTGTGATTCCATAACAGGAAGAATTTTTGCTGCATCCAGGAAGGAGGGCCATATTCTTTCCATAGATCCAGGTTCACTTGATATCCTTAACAGATTCAGTACAGGATCAAAACCCAACGGCCTTGCAGTGGATGGCAGGAGAGGTATCCTGATGACTGCAGATGTGGGTGACAACCATGCAAGATTCCATGACCAAAAAACTGGAGAGTTGCTGAAATCTGTTAAATTGAGCGGAAGGCCAAGATGGTGCCTCTACAGGACAGAGACTGATGAATATCTCCTGAATATAATGGAGCCATCTGGAATAGAATTTATTTCCGGGAAGGATTTTTCGGTAACAGGTTTCCATGAGATAGGGCAGAAGGGGCCCCATGGCCTTGCAGTCAACGGAAATTTTGCATACGTTGCATGCGACAATGCAATGCTGGTGATGGTTGATCTGAGATCCATGAAAAACATAGCAGAAACAGAACTTGCGGGGCCACCAGATGTGCTATGGTATAACAGCATGTTAGACCATCTTTACTGCAGCATTGGTGAACCCGGAACTGTCCAGGTTTTCGATGGAAAAACCCTGAAGTTGATTCAACAGGAAACAACTGAGTTCGATTGCCATACACTGACATTTGATGAAAAAAGGCAGAAACTCTACACATTTCTCCCTCAGAGTCATTCCATTGGTATCTATGATGCATGAATTCTACATTGAAATGTTAACACCGGGATTTCCCATAGATTTTCTACGGTGGTTTCATCTGTTTGCCATATGATTTGCACCCTGGATGATTGAGAAATATCCATCATTTTAATGCGGGAATTCTGTCATCGGATGTTTCCTTTCCCATACTTGGTTAAATGGTGAATATTATTAT
>JAKAWU010000004.1 GCA_021816965.1 Thermoplasmata archaeon
ATGAGATCGTCTTCATGGCCAAGGATGGCATGACAGAAATAACGATGGATGCATGCATAATGCCATCAGAGAGCATGGAATACATAATCCCGTTTCTTCATGGAATAAAGGATCTCTTTGGCGATCCAGTCTCCGTTCTGAGGGATATGTCTCCTGCAATAAAGGAATCCATATCCATGGTATTTCCGGGAATATTACAGCTGATATGTCATTACCATTTCGTGAAAGATCTGGGAAAAGACATATTTTCCTCATATCTTGATCTGAGATCATCCATGGTGTCAACAAGGGCCCTGGTGTATATATCAAAGGTAAAGGCACCTGAAAAGGAAAGTGCAGATGGAATCATATACGCGGAAAAGCTCTGGACAGCAATAGCCTCTGAATATGCTTTGTATCCGAGAAACATACCAAGCAAATTTCCATTTGTTCTGCCATATTTCCAGATACTTGAGAGATGCATGGAGATTGAAGACATGCTTAAATCCATCATAAGGTGGAATGCATTTCACATGAAGCTTGTGAAACCTGTCATGGATCTGCACAGTGCTCTCATGGAGATCACACATGATCCCATGGTGCTTGAAAAATACAGGATCATTGTACGAACATGGTCATGGTTTGAAAAAATAAGAAACGCACTCAGAGTATCCAGGGAAATGAGTTCAGGAGAATCAGGAAAGGGCCCTGTAGACATAGGGGCCATGGGGAAAGAACTTAACACAGCACTGTCAATCATAAGAAAAGAGGCTGAGTTCACGGGAGGTGAACTGGGAAGGATATATGGGATATTCAATAATCGCATAGAGAAACACAGGGCAGAACTCCTTCCCCCTGTGATTGGAAAACAGGGGAATATAATCAATGTTGTGAGGCATAACGGAATCGAGGAGATGGGCCACAGATGGAGCAGAATGCACATCAGACGAAGAACTGGAAGGTCACAGACAGCAAAAGAAATGGGAATGTTTGGTGCACTCACCGCAGTTCTTTCCAATATGGAGAATAAACATTACATTGAGAAGATTCTTTCAGGGATTGATTTCATGAAGGAGTTCTCATCCATCACAAAGGAAGAAATGGATCATGCACGGAAGCTCATAAGGCCCAACCCATGCGATCCAATCATACGAAATGACAGGAGGAGAATGTTAGTTCTGCATGATCTTGTAAAGATTCTTGAAACACACGAGAAATTACCTGCAGATGAACTGAAAGCATGGGTTGAATCAATTAAAATCTAAGACTTTTTTGACGCCATATATCTGCAGGATCACGGGAAAGCGGGACTTCATATATGTTGCGGACAGCAAGCTCTGTGTTTCAGATACTATGCGATATATATCTGATAAGGGAGGAGCCTTCATCACCGTCCTGCCTGCCACGAGAAGGGAGGAGGGATGGTTCCGCAACTACCTGCAGGAGAATAAGGTAAACTGGATCAGGACAAAGATACGCTGTTCTGATGATGAATTCAGGACATTTGAATCCCCACTTCCGTCTGCGGAGGGATACAGGATTATATGGGTGTGGAGCACATGGAAAGCGGAGAAGGATCGGGACACAAGGGAGAATGTCATGGAGAAAGCCGTAAACGCAATAGCCCTGCTGAACAGGAAACTCACAGGACGGACAAGGATAAAGACACGCGAGGATCTTGCCAGGAAAGCTGACCTCCTCATATCACCAGCGAAGAGGTATCTCTCATACACGATTCATGAGGAGGAGACCGAGATCTTCCGCGAGTCGAAGCGTGGAAGGCCCAGTCCGGATACCGTATATGTGAGATCGATGAAGAAACAATTCCGCATCACCACAGAACCGATCAGAGAAAACATCGCCTATGATGAGAGGTGCGACGGCATGTTCCCCCTCATCACAAACACCTCCCTGACACCGGAAAAAGTGCTGCAGAACTACAAGTACCAACCCAGGCTGGAGAAGAGGAATGAGCAAATGAAGAGTGTCTATTCCGTCATGCCCGTGCTCTTCAAACGCATTGACAGGATAGAGGCGTTTCTCTTCATCTTCTTCATCGCAATGCTCATAGAGGCCCTGATCGAACGATCCGTAAGGCTGTCAATGAGGAACATGAAGATAGAAAGCATCCCGATATACCATGAGAGGAAGGAGTGCGAATCCCCAACGGCAGATCGTCTTCTCTCCATATTCAACAATGTGCAGTTCCACATGATCCTCAACCACGGAAAGGTTGATGAAGTGTTCCAGCCGGAACTCTCCGGAATCCAGGGGAAAATTCTGAAGATGATGGAAATCGACCCGGAAAAGTATGTTCTCCCGGATTGAAAATTAATTCAGAGTTATTCATTTTCAAAAGTGCGGAAAATAAGTTATAAAGATCTGTTGCAACGAACTAGCATAGTGCTTGAGCGGAACAATACCTAGTTTCGTGCCATTTTAAATCATTTCGTAGCGTGATAAGGATGAGAGAAAGTGTAGGTTTGATTAACCCCCCTTGGGCTTCATTAAGTAATCCTTCGATTCAGCTGAGCATACTGAAGAGTTCACTTGCTAGCAAAGGGATAGAGGCGAGGACCCATTATCTTAATTTGTTACTTCTTAAACACATTGATAAACAACAATATAACCGATTTTCCACTGAGCGTACATTGAATTTTATCGCGGAACGATTCTTATCCGATATTGCCTTCGGTAAAAGTAATTTGGAACCGTTTCAATCATATTTGTCACATATGAGGGAAAAGACGGAAAAGCTAGATGGAGTCCTTTCTTTCCGTACATTTTTTAACAGTTCTGAGAGTCCGCTAAACGTATTATATGGGGCGGGTTTTGAGGGTGTTATTGAAGATCTACAAACCAGGGTTATCCCGGAATACATTGACAGATTGAGGGATTATATTTCAGCTCTTGACCATAGAGTGTTTGGAATAACTTCCACTTTCAATCAAAACGTGCCTGCATTGGCTATATCTAAAATCATTAAGGACATTTTTCCGAACTCATTGGTTATTATGGGTGGGGCAAACTGCGAATCACCCATGAGTAAATCTATCCTTGATTTGTCCAATTCAGTGGATTATGTTATCTCAGGAGAAGGGGAAGAAACTTTTCCTCTTCTTTTAAAGAGGATTTTCCGAAGTGAACCCGGGACTCAATCAATGGCAGATATACCCGGTCTAATTTACAGAACACCTAGTGGTAGTGTTATTTCAAATTTTGAAAATATCTTGCCAGTTGACCTGAACAAACAACCTATAATGGATTGCGATGACTATTATTCACAAAGAAAGGAATATGAAGGCCTGGGTGGCATATCGGCAGAAGGTTGCATCATATTCTTCGAAAGCTTCCGAGGGTGCTGGTGGGGACAGAATTCCCACTGTACTTTCTGCGGCCTTAATGGAAAAATGATAAAGTACAGGGGAAAGGATCCGGAAAAAGTACGGCAAGAACTTGTTCACCTTTCAAGCAAATACAGGGTGCTCAATTTTATGGCGGTGGACAATATCCTTAATACCTCATATATATCCTCTCTTTTCCAATCGATGTCTGAGCAGCCTTTAGACATCACTCTTTTCTACGAAATAAAGGCAAATATGAACTTAAGAATAGTTGAAAAGATGTATAAAGCAGGTGTTCGGGCAGTGCAGCCAGGCATTGAGAGCTTATCTGATAAAATATTGAAACACATGAGAAAAGGGTCGAGTGTAATGACAAACCTTGAAATTCTGAAATATTGCAAGATGTATTCTATAGATGTCATATGGAACATTCTGTATGGGTTTCCTAGTGAAACCGAAGAGGATTTCGACACTCAGGATAATATTATCAGCAGTATTTACCATCTCAGGCCACCCAGTAGCTTCAGCTTGATCGAAGTTCACAGGTTTAGCCCCTATTTCGAAAAAACAGAGAATCTAGGTATATCAAATGTTCGTGCAAGAAGCGATTATCATTACCTGTATCCTTTGGGAACGGATGTTGAAAAGATTGCCTATACATTTGACTATGATGTTCAAAGATTCGAGGGTTATGAATTAAAGGTCAGACAACTCAGGAGAAGGGTTGAACTCTGGAAAAAGAAGTACTTCTCACAGAAGAGGCCAAGACTAAGCGTGGAATTTGGACCGGATTTTGCTTTTGTTACTGACACGAGGGAAACACCCATAAAATACTATCTGGACGAAATTCAGAGCAAAATACTAAGTTCAGCTGAGACACCAATATATATCGAAAAGCTGAAGGAAAAACTTCTTGCTTCGGAGTTCAGATATCCTGAATCAGAAATTAACCTTGAGTTGCTGGAGAAGAAAAGACTCATTTATGCCAATGGTGGAAAGGTATTATCTCTTGCAATACCGGTAAAATATGTTTCCACCAAAAGTTACATTGAGAACATGTGATTATGCTTAATATATGGAGATTAAATCCCAGAAACAGGGAAAACATTTTTGTTGAAATAGTTGGCTAGTGCAGTTGTATTTGACGGCCCCAGTACCAGTGCGTTCCCATTCTGAAGATGCACTATCAGAACTATTGCACTTATATCTATAACATATGCTGTTTGTCCATTGGAGAGTGTGAATATTCCTTCCGAATATGACTCTAAACCACTTCCCTCTATTCTGTTGCCCAAAGTTAAATTGCCGGAATTGATATTTTCAACATATGCATACATAATCTCTGACGATGTGTAATTCTTTGAACCAATGAATTGAGCATTTATCGCTATAAAATGAGGTCCAACTTCTATCTTTGATGCCCCTCCCGAACCTGTTGTAAAAGTGATAATCGCCCCCGCCATCAGCAACGCCACAAAAAGTACTATCATCTTTGTAAATACCCCCTTGTTGATATCCTTTCCATTGGAATAATATGAAATTATACCTATAATAAGGGCAATCGCTGCTATTCCAATTAATGCATAACCGATGTAAACGAGAAAGTCTGCTGGATTTGAAACAGAAGTTATATACATTTCTAATTAAAGTGTTAGTAATATCTGATATATAATTTTATAGGTCTATTATAATTTTATAGGTCTATTAAGCTTTGGGAGAGATTCTTGGATACCGAGTGATCTCTTATATACACAATTTTGAGCAGGTCCAATATTTTGATGTGTCTCCTGATGCAAAACTTAATACTTGATATTGCATTGTTATTGCAATATGAAAAAGAAGGTTGCGGAGAAACCGATGGAGATCAGGATGGAGGGATACGAGGTCATTGAGAAAACGGTAACACAGCATGCCACGTCTGCAAAAGTGCTGGTTCCGAAACACTGGATCGGGAAGAGGGTGAGGGCAGTCAGGATCGAACCGGAGAGCCAGGAGAAAGAAAAGGACGATTGATGGATTACCGGATAGATTACAGTCCCCCGAAAAGGCATCTCGACATTGCCAGATCTTCTGGAATACAATGGAACCTCAGCATCCCTGATGAGGGGATGCGAACCAGATCAGAATACATCTTCCGCATGGATCCGATGCTCGGCTATGATGACATTGCCTCCATGATCATGGAAAAATACGGGAATTTCAGCTGCAGATTCTGCTATTCCCCGCTTGTCATGGACGGAACGAACGGTTCCGGGACAAAAGAATTCCTCTGCAGGAAATGCGGCAGGAAGATGTCGTTATACAATACATTTGAGCTTGTCACATTCAGGTACAGGAAGGAACTGACAGCATTCCTCTCGTATATACACTGCAGTTCCTCCGATGGAGCTGCATCCCTGTACGGTCTCGGAAAGGATCTTTTCAATGAGATGAGGATGTCCCTGCCCGAGATACATTATTCAAGGAAGGGCGAACCTGACATGATCATGTACGACGGCACAGAATACGGCATCGTCACCATAGACATGATGTACAAGGGGCACAAAGGGTTGATGCTTGGTGTCTCCGGAGATCTGAAGTTCGGGAACCTTGGCAATGAGGATTCCGGCGATGGACTGGATGAATTCTTCAGCACCCTGGAAGCACAGATTCACACTGACAGGATCATCTTCCTGATGGACATGAAGATGAGCGTTGCCCATAAGATACTGGATAAGTGGAAGGATCGCGCCATAATAATACTGCAGAGCCATCGCACATGGGGTGATGTCTTTGTGTATTTTCACAGGAAAGAATGGTTCACCCTCCATCTCAGGACAGATGCTTTCTCATCCGTCTCAGTAAAGAGAGACGAAACCTCCCTGCTGCCGCCAGGTATAATGGAGCTCTTTTCGGGCCTGAAGGGCGTCACACACAGGAATCTCATGAGGAGGATGTCGGAAGACATGATCCGGAAAATCGCACATGACTGCATGGATCAGGTCAGGAGCGTGGACTGGAATGTGAAGGGCAGGGTTGATTTCGTCATGGCATCAAAATTGAGGGATCTTAACGCATCTTTAAAGGAGCTGAAGAGAAGGAAATCTGATACCTTGTCCCTGTTAAAGGAAATAGAGAAACTTCTTTCAGATATCAGGGAAGCATACAGGCGACGTATAAACAGGTCGGTGAAGAAAAAGATCGTAAACGCATGGAAATCCTTTTCCATGCTTAAGGAACAGGTTAACGATCTCTCCATGGCCCTTCTTGGGGAAGAGATAAAAAATATTCAGGAACAGAAGAAAACAGGTGAAAGAAAAGTGAGGATTAGCAAACCTCCAAAACTTGTATACAGGGGTCCTGCTGATAATGGGCCTCCGGAGATGAAATGGATAACTGGTCTTTTATACAATATGTTTTCAGGAAAGGAGATCACCACGAACGCATGCGAGGGCACATTCGGGAACATGGGCACTCTGATCAGATCGGGAAGGAGCATTCTGCTTGAAAGGGCCCTAACAAAGAATATGCTTCATTCCGGATCTGTATCTGAAACGATCACATGGTTCAACAAGAGTTATCCGATGAACGACATGGGAAGGAGAGCTAAGAGGAACCACAGGAGAAAACTGATTGTGGGCAAAAGCTACAAGATCATATACCAGGACAGATCAACGGTGAAAACTGAAAGGATCATTGACATTAAAGAAAGGAAGAGAAAGTACATCGTCGCATACTGCCATCTCAGGAATGCATTGAGGACATTCAAGAGAAGCAGGATTAAAAGTGTTGACCCTGTTTAATCATCACTCGGTATCCAATAATCTCTCCCACACTCGCTACACTAAATACGTTTTAGTATTTGATAATCATACGGACTCACTTCCATTATTGTGAAAGTATCTGGTATGTATGATGCAGGTTTTTTTGGAAACAGGTATTCAGGTACTTGGCATTTTGCTTCTTTCTCCTCTTATCGCAGGCATCTATGAAAACATTAAGGCCAAGACAGAATTCAGGAAGGGCCCCTCGATTTTCCAGCTTTATTACGATCTTGCAAAATATTTGAGAAAGGAATCCATCATAAGCAAAGATTCAGGTTTCATTCACAGAAATGCGCCAATGATGGTTCTTTCCATAATGGTTCTCTTGGCGTTTCTCATACCTGTGCAGCCGGGTTACACTGTTTTAGCCCCTCTTGCAGATTTTCTTGGCGGTGCAATGCTCTTCGCGCTTGCATCGGTTTTGACGATTCTGGGTGCAATCGACAACAATAGCAATTTTACTGCCATGAGTGCAGGAAGATCTGCAACATTCGCTGCTCTGGCAGAACCTACGCTTATAGTGGTATTTTTCGCTGTTGCAATAGAAACAGGGACTAATAACCCATACATCACAAATGCAGACCTCACTACAAACAGCTACCTTTTCCTCTCGCTGACACACATCCTTGCCTCCATCGCTTTTCTCTTTTTCTTCATTTTTGAGACCGGGAAACTCCCAGTGGAAAGTGGGGGACTGTCAGAACTGAGCATGATCGAGGAAGGGAGAATTTATGAATATGGTGGGAAAAATTTGTTTTTTGTCAGATATTCATCCATCATAAAGCAATACCTTCTGGGCTCTCTCCTGCTGAATGTGTTCATATTCCCATGGGGCCTCCAGTCCGGTCTCATCGGTTCTATAATTGACATCCCCGTAATGCTGTTGAAATGGCTCGTTCTCATAGTACTTCTCGTTATTCTCGAGCAGAGTATAGCAAGGATCAGGATATTCAGGATTGCTGATTTCCTATCGCTCTCTTTCATCCTTTCAGTTCTGTCAGTAACACTCTTCGTGGCAGGTGGTTTTTCATGATAAATCAGGAGATTCTGGATCTTATAATAGCTGCAATAATACTGAGCGCAATATGGGCCCAACTTGGCACTTTCATGTCACACAAAGTCAGGATTGTATCAATCCAGTCTGTACTTCTGTCATTATACATAATCATAATTGGAATATGGGGGGCAGACATAGAACTGGTCACACTTGGAATACTTATCATAATATTGAGGGCATTCCTGACGAGCACTCTTCTAAATTCAAAGCTTTCCCCGGACCAGTTTGTCTCAAGGGAAAGATTTGGAGACGCATCACTTCTCAGTGTTGTGAGTATAATTATACTTATATTCTCATTTCTTGCATATCGTATCCTTTTCACACCGCTGGGTTATGAAACCATAGGTGACGGGGGCTTTGCCCTGTTATTCCAGGGCATCTTTCTCATTGGTTCCAGGAAGAGCAAATTCTCACAGTTTCTGGGATATATTGAAGAAGAAAATGCCATTGTCATGCTTGGCCTTGGAATCATATCAATGCCTCTTGTTATTGAGGTAAGTGTACTTCTTGATGTCCTTGCGCTTCTCATAGTATCAACGGTGATTATATCTGACAGGCCTGAAACACAGGTATTTGAGGAGATGATGGGCTGATGATCAGTGGAACATATTTCATAAGCTTAATGCTGGTTATTCCTGTAATTTCTACAATATCATATTTCTTCAGGCATTTCAAGGAGATATCTATTGCAATGTCTCTGGCGACGCTCCTTTTCACTGCAATTGTTTTCACTCTCAACTCAGGAACATATTCATATTTCTATCTCAACAATATAAATCGGTACATACTGATCTGTGTCTCATCCATATACGTATTTTCTGTAATATACGGTACTGGATATCACAGGAAACTTGGTGAATCAAAGCACCTTAAGATTCACATGTCAATGATGAGCATGTTTGCCTTCACTATGCTTTTTTCCCTTGTCATCAACAATCTCGGTCTAATGTGGATTGGCATTGAGGGCACAACGGCATCCAGTGCATTGCTCATAATAATCGAGGGAGAACCTGCCGATATGGAGGCAGCATGGAGATATATAATCATAGTATCTGCCGGGCTATCAATAGCCCTGATCTCAATAATACTCATTTACAGGGTATTTGGAACACTTGAAATAACTGCACTTCTCAGCTATTCATCACAACCCTCACAGATTCTTCTTCTGGCTGCATTATTGGGGATAATTGGATTCGGAACGAAGGGTGGGATCTTTCCCATGCATTCTTGGCTTCCTGATGCTCATGGGCGTGCACCATCCGAGATTAGTGCCATGTTTTCAGCTGTACTGCTCCCAATAGCCATATATGCAATTTATATCATTGTAAAAACAATAAATATAACTCTGATTTATGAGACAACTACACTTTTTTCAGTCATCACAATTCTGTTTGTTGCTCTTGTCATGGCATCGCAGAGGGATATCAAGAGAATGTTTGCATATTCCACAATGGAGAACATGGCACTCATACTCCTAGGTTTTGTGCTTGGGAATGTAGCACTGTTTGGCTCCATCCTGATCATCCTGACCCATGCATTTGCAAAGGCAGGAGCATTTTATTCAAGTGGAAATCTGATAGAATCTTATCACACAAGGAATATGTTCCAGATTCAGAATGTTATAGGGGAGCAGAGACCTATGGCTTACACACTTATCCTTTCAACACTTGCAGTTTCAGGGACCCCTCCATTCGGAACTTTCCTCGGTGAATTCTTTATATTTTCGGCACTCTATTCGCAGGGGATGGGCATAGTGATGGCAATTCTTGCCATACTCCTTGTGATCATATTCCTTTCCATAAACTACAAGGTTCTCAAAATGGTGTTCAGCATTGCTCCTCCTGTATTCACACCAAAAATTTCTGCCCAGCAGATATTCATCACGGGGGCCACAGTGGCGGTTTCAGGCATATTCGCATTCCTTTTCATGGTGGGGATACTATGAAACAAACACGTTTTGCATATATTGATGATGGAAAATCACTTCACACCCTTGGCAGGTTCTCTGAGGTATATATGTCCCAGGAAACAAAGGAAGTAAATGATTTCAGGCAGGAGAGAAGTTCGGGAAAGGACAGTACAAAGTTGTCTATATTTCCATACGGTCCTTCATCCGGGGGAATGGTTGAAAGCGTATATTTTGACATCCTCACGGAGGGGGAGAAGATTGAGGATATCCGGTATGATACAGATTTCAAAAACAGGGCAATAAAGTTTACGGGATTATCCTTGGAAGAAGCTCTCCTCAGAATGGAACGGATGAACGGTGTTCACGCTGCCTCTTATTCTTCACTCTTCTGCCAGATATGTGAAAAATCCATGGATATGGAAATTACTGATGATATCAAAAATCTGAGAGTACTGATGATGGAGGCGGAAAGAATTTCATCCCATCTCTTTGTGGTTTCCAGGTTGACAGGTGGTGCATCACAGAATATAGCACATATGAACACCCTCCTTCTCAGGGAAAACCTCCTGAGGGCCATTGCCACAGCATTCGGGCACAGGTATTTCTTTGGAGTGAACAGGATAGGAGGAATAGGAAGACCCGTAAATGTGAAGGAACTGGGAGAACAGGTAATGCGCATCAGCGAGGAATATGGTGAAATATACCATACGCTCATGGATTCAAGGGTCTTCATAGACAGGCTAGACAGATCTGCCATAATAAAAGGGGAACAGAGTTCTGGCCCAGTCATGAGAGGGAGCGGCATAAAAAGGGATGGCAGGAGTTCTCACAGATATTATGAAGGGGTGCAATTCAACGTCCCCACTTCCAATGGTGGTGATGCTCTTGCCCGTTTCATTGTAAGATCAGAGGAAATTGCAGAGTCTGCCAGTATTATTGAACAGGCAATTTCAGGGATTGGTGATATTAAACTTGATTCACAAGATGTTCATGCTGTGGAAGGCATAATATCGGGAGGTTTCATGGAAACTCCATCAGGAGACGCATCTCTCATACTAAAGATAAAATCCGGTCATCTGGAGGGCATTGGATTCAGGAGTCCATCTGTCCTAAACATGGAAGCCTTTGCAGAATCCATACATGGGAATACATTTGCAGACTTCCTTTTTGGATATGAGAGCCTGGGCATATGGATATCAGAAATGGGTGATTTTCAATGAAGGCTTGGATATTGCGTTCATTCAGGAAAGGCATTATAACAACGAAATTTCCAAAAGAAAAGAATGAAGCAGCATCACCGTGGTCAACCATTCCTGTTCACGTGAGTGGAAGCAAAGATCCATACTGCCCCACAGGAGCAATCAATGACGGAACAGTAAAGGCAGATCTTTGTATTTCATGCGGAATGTGCTATCCGGAATTTGAACCTTCCATGGATATCCGTGGTTCAGTTTCCAAACTGTCAGTTCCAGTGCTGAAGAAATCCATCAGGCTGTACCATCTGGATGCAGGCACATGCGGTGCATGCAATCTGGAAGTCATGGCCCTGGCAGGCCCACATTATGATATGGCAAGACTCGGCATTTCTTTTACGAACACACCAAGGCATGCTGACGCTTTACTGGTCACTGGTGTGCTCGCACCCGGCATGATGGAACCTCTCAAAAAAGCGTTCGATGCAATGGCTGCGCCGAAAGTTGTATTTGCAATTGGTGCATGTGCCATTTCAGGTTCGCTTTTAGGCAAATCCATATCTGAGGTTCTGAATGCTGACGTCACAGTTCCAGGCTGCCCCCCGGATCCGTTTGCTATAATGGATGCAATACAGAAGGCGAGGGGGCGACAATGAATATAGTGTTTCTTTTGGGCATAATCGCATTACTTGCTATATTTTCTGCATACAGCAAGAAAGTTGATAAGATAACAACAATCGCAGGTTCATTATTTCTCATTGCTGTGAGTCTTCTCTATATGACAGGGTATCTCATAATTTCTCCTTATACTCTTGATCATTTCAAACTGTCAATAGATCATCTTTCCGGTGCATTCCTGCTGATCATAGCAACCGTGTGGTTCATATCTGGCATCAACACGGTGATTGCCAACTGGACAGGAACAAGATCATTTTTTGCCGGACTCCTGTTCTTCGGCATACTTGGGACACTCTTTTCTGGAAATTCCATAACACTAATAGTATTCTGGGAAACTTTCACAATATCAGCAATGTTTATTCTTGGCCTCTACAACAGAAGAGAACTACTTTCCTCATACATTTTCCTTTCAGTGGGAGAACTGAGCACACTTCTCCTCATAATAGGGGCAGCAGTTTCTTATGATTCTGCGGGTTCTTTCTCCCTCATTTCATTATTTGAGAATCCCATTGCCATATCTCTCTGGATTGCTGGTTTCATTGTCAAAGCAGGTATTATACCACTGCAAACCTCTGAATGGTATTCCCTCGGATTGAGTGGCATAGATTCGTCAAAATCAATTCTCATTGGTGTCCTTATACCCACAATTTCGATATATGGTGTGGAGGAGGCAAGTCTTTCTGCATTGCAGTTCCAGACCATTCCTCTGACCATGATTCTTCTGGGATCAATTTCCATATTCATCGGGGCAATTTATGCCAGTGCATCTGAAAATCCCAGGATTCTTGCGGCATACAGTACTGTGGAAAACGTCGGTGCAATGCTTGTGCTTACTGGAGTTTCCGCACTTTCCTTTGCCACTGGGCACTTAAATCTGGGTAACTTCTCAGCTATTGGTGTCGTCATTTATGCATTCATGCATGGCATAGGCAAATCAACAATCCTGAGTTCAACGGCATTCAACTCGGATTCATTCAACAGCAAAGAATGGAGGAGCATGTCAAGGAGCGGCTTGATTATTGCATCAATATCAATGATGGGACTGGCCCCACTTGGAGGAGGTATTGGAGAGTGGATGCTTCTGGAGAGTCTTTTCATCACTTCACTCATAGGCATTCAATATTATGCAATTATTGCGGTTATTGCAGGGGCCCTTGCAGCACTTGGGGCAGGTATATCCGTGGTGGTCTTCACTAAGTTCGTTGGTTTTATTGGAACAGCATCTCCCAAAATGAAAACTTCTCCTGAATCGAAGAAGAACTATGGAATAGGTTTTCTGTTACTTGTACTGCCCCTCATAACACCACTTCTCTTCCTTTTATTCAATGGAGTCTCTGGATTTGCAGTGAAAGGGAATACATATCTTACAGGCGGGGAAATAATTCCAGACGGATTCACCATATATTCTCCGTTTAACAACAACATATTCGGTGTTCTGACACCAACATTTATACTGGTTTCACTTGCTGCCATATTTTCTGCCATATACGTGTTCAGGCCAAGAAATGTAAGGGAAGTTGATGCATGGGCGGGAGGCGTTGAAAGGGACAGGACATACAACTCGTTCAATTATTCAAACCCTGCAAGAATTACATTTTTCAGGCTTTTTCCAAAGATAGAGGGGTATATACATCAAGATTATCCTTCCCACAGGTTCGACATGGTATATCTCACCTTCCTGTCAATATTCAAGAAATATGAAAAAGTATCAAGAATCATTGCATTGAAGTTGATGAATGGGAATGTGAAGCAGTATATTATGTATATAATGGCCACCCTGATTCTTGCGGTTGCCTTCGCAATATTCATATGATCGAGTATATGCACACAAAAAATAGAGTATTACAAATCTTCCTGTAAGGGAATCTACTTGCTCACATCAAATAAAATAGAAGCAAGAGTCAGTATCAGCCAATGTCTTTTTCAAGGTCAAAGCCCAATTCCTCATACATTTCTGCAGCATTGACAATATCTACTATCTTCTCCTTTTCTATCCTGCTTAATGCAAGGGAAATCGCCTTCTTTGAAGTATTGATGATGATAAATCCCAAAGTCCGATCATCGGGCATGATCTCATCTGTCCTTGCATACTGTGCAATGAAATCTGAAAGGTATTCATCTGCATATTCAGAGGATAACCCGTCCCTTAAAAAGTTGAGGGAATCAGCCACTCTTGATAGTTCCACGCAAATGGTGGAAGGGTGGCCCTTCCCCATGCTTATGTTATACATCACGCAGTCTGTCATTTATTGGTTCACTTTTTTAAGGTACCATCTCTCAGCGCCTTCCTTGTCCCTTTCGTAACTTCCCTCCACTGTTGTTGGGGCCCCCATGACTCCACCATCTCCCTGTTTCCAGTTTGCCGGAGTTGCAAGCTTTTTGTCCCAGTTGAACTGGAATGCTTTCAGGACTCTGAGAATCTCATCAATGTTTCTTCCTACCTCTGCAGGATAGTATGCAATCCACCTTACCTTCTGGTTTGGATCTATGACAAACACTCCCCTCACTGTGAGCCCATCTGCCGGATTTATGATGTTGAATATTGATGCGACCTCTTTGTTGACATCTGCTATGATCGGGAATGGAATCTCAACGCCGTATTTTTCCTTGATGTCTCTCACCCATGCAATATGGCTGTAAACGCTGTCAATACTCACACCTATTAACTCGACTCCAAGTTTCTTGAACTCTTCGAACCTGTCTGAGAATGCCATGAATTCTGTGGTGCAGACAGGTGTAAAATCAGCTGGATGAGAGAAGAGCAGTACCCATTTCCCTTTGTAGGAAGATAAACTTATGGGGCCCTTTGATGTGTTTGCAGTTATTTCTGGTATCTTTTCCCCTAATGCTAGTGCCATTTTTTCACCTTGTATGGATATATTATTAACTTTATTAACTCAACGGAGGAAATGCAGATATTGCACTTATAAATAAATTAAAATATTTAAATAAGTGATTTATCTGTAATACGGATCAGAATAGGTGTATTTAGTCTCTCCATAATATCCTGACATTTTCTGGGAAGCGGTGGCCTCACTTGTTATGGCATTGTTCATGTTTCCATAAACCTTGGCTATCTTCTCTTCCACAGGCATGTATATCTTCAGGGCATCCTTGACATGATCCTTCTCTATAACAGGGGAATCATTGCTAATTGCAATATCTCCTGCAGCTCTCACAAGTCCTCCAAGTTCCCTGAGCCTCAGGGTGAGTGCATTTTCCTTTCCGTCTACTATTTTTGCTCTCCTTTTTCCCTCTTCGAGAATGAGTTCTGCCCCTTCAATGGACATGTGTGGTATCTTTCCATCACTGTTTATTTCCTGTGTGATGAACTGCATATATTTGAGTGCATTTTCCCTGTTGTAAGGCATGGAAACTTCCATCAGTACTTCATAGCCGTTTCCCGATATTCTGGATCTTAAAGGACTGAGAATTTTCCCAAGATCCTGGATGTTGCATGCTGCAACAAGTATGAAATCAGTTGGCACGTTATCCACCCTCACACTTGCTCCTGCACTCTGTGGATTCCTTCCTGTTATGGGAAACTTTTTCTCCTGCATTGCGGTTAGGATGGATCTTTGGAGTTCACCAAGATGTGTTATCTCGTCAACGAAAAGCACCCCTTCATGTGCTTCATGTATGGAACCAGCTATGACTCTCTCATATGGGCTTGTGCCTAGCTGTGGGTGCCCCCCATATGGATCATGCCTCACGTCACCGAGCAGTTCAGTTTCGCTGGCACCCGTCGCCAGAATGAAAGTGTTCCTGTTCAGAGGAACGATGACCTTGCTTGGACTCTTCTTATCCATCTTTTTCTTTTTTTCTATGGTTTTCTCATCAAGTATCCTTACTTTGTCCCCTTCTCTTTCATACTGGATAATTTCCTCCCTTTCGCCAATCTTCCTCGTGGAGGTTACTCTCTCCATGTTGCTCTGCATTCCCAGGGCCTGTCCGAGAACATTGAACATGTCACCAAAGGGACTCTGTGTTGTATTTGGCATCTTTGGCTGGTTGCACCTGGAACATGTTGTTTCTGTATAGGGCGATATGAATCCGCATCTTGAACACCTGTATCCTAATTTCTCAGCCACATCCTGTGGTACATCCCATGGCTCAAGGAGATTGCCTTCTGCAACGCTTATTTCCTCCTCTTCCTGAAGTACCTGGCTCCTGTTCTTTATCTCAACAAATGGCCTTTCCGGATATCTCAGGTTATGGATCACCCTGACTTCATGTTCCGGTTTTCCAATAAGAAATGACATGGCCTGTGCTATCATGGATTTTCCCACACCAGGGGGCCCCACAAGAAGCAGGTTTCTTCTCTGCCTTGCAGAAACCATTGCTATTCTCACTGCCTCGTCCTGCCCTATTACTCTTTCAAGGGGGTTGGCAGGAAGGCTGATATCTGCCGTGGTGCTGAAATTCTTATAGTTCACCTTTTACGCCTCTTCCATCGGGACAACTTTTAGGCTTTCCGGTTTCTTTGTAATATGTCCCCTTCTGTAGCCGTATATGGCCTTGACACCCTTCTTGTGGCAGATATCTACGAGTCTCTGGGATATAACTCCTCCCGTGATTACATATCCGACATCTTCTGAAGTGTCAATGATCTCCGGCGCATCTGATAGTTCGAATGTCCCCTTTGCCTTCCCTTCTCTATCATAAATTTCAGTTTCCTTGGAATTTGAAAGTTCACTTATTCTTCTTCTTACGCTGTTTGGATCCTCGATGGAGAACACTTTTTTTATTTCCTGCTTCTCCACCGGTTTTTCCTTTTTTCTTTCGTACTCCTCATCTTCTTTCTGATGATGTTTAGATTCGTGGGATACAGCCTGGATTTCTTCCTTCTTCTGTTCTTTCTCCTCATGAGTTTCTGATGATTTTTCCTTTCCAGCGGACCTGTCCGGCCTCTCCTTATAATCCTTAAGCTCCATATTCATGCCCCTGGTAGAGAGGTACTGCTCTGTGGGGGTTTTGTATCTCAGTGCTTTGACAATCTGCTTGTATGTGA
Organism: Thermoplasmata archaeon; assembly: GCA_021816965.1. Classification (GTDB taxonomy): domain Archaea; phylum Thermoplasmatota; class Thermoplasmata; order Thermoplasmatales; family Thermoplasmataceae; genus Cuniculiplasma. Next base: position 16,975 of record JAKAWU010000004.1, read on the forward strand.
GCTCTTCCACCTCTGTTCCGGGAGGGGCCCTTGCAACAAAATCAATTTCTGCTACCTGCAGCATCTCCTTCAGAATGAGGTCTCCTCCTCTGTCTCCGTCAAGAAAAACTGTTACAGTTCTTTCTCTGGAAAGTGTCTGTACAGACTTGGGTATGTTTGTTCCCTGTACTGCGATTGTATTCTTGATTCCATATTTCAGCAGGTTAAGAATATCGTTTCTTCCCTCAACCACTATTATGGAGTCTGAATCCTTTATTGCCGGTCCAGCTGGAAGCTTATCTTCTCCATAGGTTATGATCTCGGCTCTCTCAACCTCTTCCCTCACGGTTGAAATAATGCTTTCACTGAGAGTTTTCCCGGATTCGCTCATTCTCTTGTAAAGATTTTCAGCTCTCTCAATGACCTTCTTTCTCTTTCCTGCCCTGACGTCCTCTATTTCTTCAACTTCAACCTTTGCCTTGCAAGGCCCTATTCTGTCTATGGTCTCAAGGGATGCAGCGAGAATCGAGCTCTCGACCTGATCCAGTCCGGATGGTATCAGAACAGTTCCATCTGTCCTGCCCTTCTTGCTGTCTATGTCTACTTCAATTCTTCCTATTTTGCCGCTTTTCTGAAGGTCTCTCAGATCCAGTTCTTCACCAAGAAGTCCTTCAGTCTGGCCAAATATTGCGCCTACCACGTCTGGTTTTTCAACCACACCGTCCGTGGTTATCTTCGCCTTGATCATATATTTTGTAATATTCGGATCTACATTCATATATATCGCCTCTTGTAAATGTGGGTTTAATACTATATCCATATCTTGTTACCCAACTTCCAAGCATCTCATATTGATTGCATGTTAATATTTAACTTTTTGATATTTTCATGAAAAAACCCCAAAAAGGAGCCAACAATCAGTCCCAATATTTTCAGTATGAAAGTGACGCAATGCTGAAGAGTGACCGGAACTGATCATTGTTGCACAAACTATGCGAAAATTGCATCACCGAGAGGTTTGACTTCAACACCAGATAATAAATAGCTTGAATGGAAATATGTATAGCTTTGCTGAGTTCATGCAGCGATCCCGTTTGGGGTTATAATTTGATATGATATCTATGAATTTATTTTACGGTTATTAAAGTGCTGAAATGGGTAAAATATTAATACGAATACCGTATATTTTTTCATGGATGAACTTGATGCAAATATTATAAGGCGTACTCACTTTCCATCCAGTCTGATGAATGAGCGGCCCACATATTACTCCATTGCCAAGAACATTAAGCAGAACCCGTCAACTGTGAGGAACAGAATAATTAAATTGAGGAAGTCAGGAGTATTAAAGGATATTGTGGCAATACCCGATTCTAATTTGCTTGAGATGAATAGGGTTGCCCTGATGGTATCCTGCCAGAATCACTTTGCGGACAATGTCGTTAAAAACATGGGAGCAATCAGAACACTCATGGGAATACATAGAGTTGTTCAGGGAACATCAGGGCTGGTGATGGAATTCATGTATGAAACCGAAAAGGAGCTTGATAACGATATTGCAAAGGTGATTGAGATTTGCGGGGAAGCGAATATACTTTTCAGATCGCCCATAAAGGGGGTCTGCACACTGAAGGATCGTAAGAAATACCTGCCTATAATGGACAGGATAATCCAGAGTCCACTGGCAGGGATAGACGAGATTTCAAAATCTGTTGGCATCAACAGGAAGACAGCATCAAAAAGAATTGCTGAAATGTCAAGGCAGAATGCTTTTTCCTATGAACCTGTTCTTTCTGCATTCATGAACGATAATGGAATCCTCTTCATAATCTCCACTCCGATTCCTGAAGAGATAAAGGGACAGATGAAAACTGTTATTATGAAAGCTCTTGGAAATAATCTTTTATTAGTGAAAGACACATTCTTCGGGGTTTTGACCTTTCTGGGCTACTGCAGAAACATGCATGAACTTAACCTCGTCACTGAATCCATAATGAAGGATACGGGTATTCAGGGAATTGAGCCAGTAATTGCATTTGACAGCATATGGAATTATTCAGAATCTATAAAGAATAGAATACAGAATTCAATTGAATTAAAAACTTGATTAGACACAATAAGAAATTTCTATGAAAAAGGTTAAAAATCACTTTTATCTATGTGTATTAAATGATACGATATGGAATTGCCGGCATACCCCTTACCGGCAAGGGAAGAACATTTATAGAATCTGTTGAGGAAACTTACAAATTGGAACTCAAGGCACTGGAAGTACAGCTATTGAGGGTTAATTTTCAGGAGAATTCAGGAACAGAATATTTAGGAATGAGGCCAAGAGAAAATGAGAATTCAATCATAATTGATGTTATGAGACCTGACGAAGACGGTAACTACCAGAGCGTTGGAACGGAGACTGTCATTGAAGAGGAAGACGTAGTGAAGGAACTTTTCTGGAATATGGCAAAGAATTATGACGATCTGAAAACTGGTGGAGAACTGGCAAAGGAGCTTGACGTGATTCTTTCAATTCACAGCCCGTATTACATGGATCTGCTAAATAGCGGTGAGATGGAAGAAAAATCCGAGGATCATTTGAGATGGACAATGATCATAGGAAAGCAGATGGAGGCAAGAAGAATAGTCACTCACACGGGATTCTATAGCCGTTCAAAGAAGGAAAGCGTGAAACTCGCAACAAACATTTATTCAAAAATTGCCGGGGAAATGAGCATTGAAAATGGATTTCCATATATTGGTGTGGAAACATCCGGGAAACCTGAAATATTTGGAACTGCAGAAGAGGTACTGAATCTTGCGAAGAAGATACCTGGTGTTGAACCTATCCTCAATATGCCGCATTACCACTCCCTGTCTGGTGGAAAACTACTTTCATCCAATGATTTCTCGGAGATACTGGAAAGATTCAGCAAATATGCAAAGAATGACACATATGTGGAATTCTCAGGGGTAGAATACGAGGAAAACAGCGAAGTCAAGCTAACTGCAATCAAGCATGGTAGCCTGAAGTTTGAAACATTTGCGGATTGCCTGATGGATTACACCGGAGATCTTACAATCATATCATGCTCCCCTCTTCTTGAGCATGATGCCCAGTACATGGATTCCATATACGCAAGAAACTTCATAAGGTATATACAGAGGAAGAAAGCAAAGGGTGAGTCAAAATGAGAGAATATCCTGTCAGGAAAGGATTGAAGACTGATACTGAACCCGTGCTTTCCCTATGCCTGAAATATTCAAAAGATTCCAGAATAGAGGGCAATTCAGTTGTACTCACACTTCCGGGACTCAAAACAGTGAAAGTTATATGTGGAATGAAAAATCTTCAACTGGAAACAGAATCTGACCCTTCCTACGGAAACCCTCAGGAATCCATAAAGGTATATAATGAGTTCATAACGGAATTAACGGGATTTGATTCAAAAGAAAGAAAAAAAAGGTTATCTAAGGTTTAGAAGCCTTTTTACTGGTATTTTATTTTGCTCGATGGTCTGAAAACGAATTTCTTCTTTTCAGGAACCCTTATTTCTTTTCTTGTCTGGGGGTTCTTTGCAACTCTTGCCTTCTGCTTCTTCCTCTCAAAGATTCCAAAGCCTGCAAGGTTGATCTTCTCTCCCTTGTTTGCTTCCTTTATGATATCTTCAAGGAAGTATTTTATTACATCCCTGGTAACTTTCTGCGTTGTTCCGGTCTTTTTTGAGACCTCTTTCGACAGTTCGCTTATTCCTACCATGGTTATCAAATAGATAACGACATACTAGTATTAAAATATTTTTATTCGCTTTTTAATCAATATGCTTGATTACGATATCTAGAGAAATATTGATCTGTTAATAAAAATAATTTTTTCATGATCTAAATGCTTGATTTGGCAGAGGTTGTCACCTGAATATATCGGAAATTGTGCCATTTTTCATATGTGTTTTTTTAAAGATGCATACGAATTTATGTCCGTACCACATCCGGATAAGAATGGATATCAGATCGCTGTATGAAGAGATGTTTCAGAAGTATGGAGATCTGAGATGGTGGCCCGCAGATACTTCCGAAGAGGTAATCATTGGAGCTGTGCTTACACAGAACACGTCCTGGAAAAACGTTGAAATTTCCATATCAAAACTGAAGGAAAATGGCAGTTGTTCACTTCAGGCAATTTCCAAAATGGACGAGGAAAAACTGAAAGAGCAGATCAGGTCTTCTGGTTTCTTCAACAGAAAGGCACAGGTTCTCAAAAAGTTATCAGATTCAGTTATACAGAATGGTGGCATGGAATCTCTTAATTCATGGAAAGATGAGGAACTGGATTATTTCTTCTCTCATATGTTTGGGATAGGAAAGGAAACACTCGACTCAATACTTCTCTACGCATTTCACAGGAGGCGTTTTGTTGTGGACAAATACACAAACAATTTTTTCTCAAGAATTGGCCTGCTGAAGGAAAATGAAAATGCAGAAGCCATACGGGAGAAAATTGAAGGTTCATTCTCTGTGTACGAACTGAAAAACTTCCATGCAATGATTGTTAATATAGGAAAAGATCACTGCAGGGTAAAACCGCAATGTGCATGGTGTTTCATGAATAATTCGTGCAATCATGCAAAGGAAACAATGTTTCCGTAGCCAATCAGTCTCCACCTGTTTGCTATTCTTCTGGCAATGGCCACCCTTTCATCCGGCCTGACTGCTACAGGTATCCTGAGACTGATCTCAATATTGCTCTCCCTGGAATTTGTGACAACTCCAAGGGTGTTTGATGTGCCAAAAGTGAGCATAAGTGATTCTCTTGTTTTAATGGGTTCCACATTCATGTCATTTTCAAAACCGACTACTCTCTTCAGCAGATTGGTATTTATTTCCACCGAGGATGTGACTGGGGGTGCTTTTCCCGCAACGCTCATTATCCTTCCTGCAAGTCCATCGTTCTTGGTGATGGATGGATCAAGTTTTGTTCCCACGGCTGAAAGACCGCCAGGTATGATTGTTTCATAGGAATTTGAACCCGCCATCAATGTAGTGCATTCAGTCAGTACATTTTCCCAGGTCTCCTTGTTTCCCTTAATCTGTTTAATGCCTGGAGCGATTTCAATTTCCTGCCCGACCTTGATAATGCCTGCAGTGAGTGATCCACCAAGCACACCTCCTTTTAATTTGTCTGGGGTTATGCCCGGCCTGTTCACATCAAAAGACCTGGCAACGTACATCACAGGATCTATTGTGAGGTTTCTCTCCGGTGTGGGTATGAAGGTCTCTATGGCTTCAAATATCTTATGAATGTTCCTGTTATGGTATGCACTGACAGGAATTATGGGTGAATTCTCAGCGGCGCTGCCCTTGACAAAATTCTTAATTTCATTGAAGCTTTCAATGGCTCTTTCCTTTGTGACGAGATCGATCTTGTTCTGGACTATGATAATATTCCTTATTCCCATAATCTCTATGGCAGTAAGGTGTTCTCTTGTCTGGGGTTGTGGGCATTTTTCATTTGCAGCTATTACAAGCAGAGCCCCATCCATTATGGATGAGCCCGAGAGCATTGTTGCCATGAGTGTTTCATGTCCTGGTGCATCTACAAAGGAGATAACCCTGCTCAGCCTGCAGTCGTCATTCAGTTTTGTTCCTGAGTAAACCTTCTCTCCAGTTTCGCATATGTATACCGGAGTGTCAGCATATCCCAGTTTTATGGATATTCCTCTCTTTACTTCTTCAGAATGTATGTCCGTTTTTCTACCGGTAAGCGCCTTTGTGAGGGTGCTCTTACCATGATCAACGTGACCCACCATGCCTATATTCACTGTAGGCTGGGGAAGGCTTGAACTCATTACTTTGGTTCCTCGCTCTTTTCCAGTGGGTCAGGGCCATACTGGTTTATTACAAAGTTGAGCTGTGCTATATCTGGGCCTATTACTGCTCCCCTGAAAGTAACTCTCTTCCTTATTCCATCCTTATGCCTCTCTCCTTCCCTGTACCTTACCAGTATCCTCTTCTTCCCTGAAATGAAGAGATCTGGTTTCATTGCGAAGCCGTCTATGGATGTTCCACCAGTTATCTGGAGTTTGTATCCCGGCATTTCGAAGAATATGCCGTCAACTTCTTCACCTATCCTTCTTCCACTCAGAAGGCTCAGGTTTTCAGGTTTTATTTCCCTTTTATACGTTTTTCCGCTCTTCCTGTCAGCAATAATTGCCACCGAATTTCCCGTTGCCATTAATGAATCCTCCCTTTTACGAGATTTTACCCAATACTTAAAAGGCTTATAAATTTATCAATTCACATCAGGATTTTTCAACCTGAAGAATTTCACTTTATTCAGTATACATGAATTTTCTTTCCCATGTCAGAATATGGGAAACATGGAAGAAAATGAATTCGCAGGATCCTGCAAGAACAGATTAAGGAACTCATTCTGCACTACTTAAACATTCTTTATTGTACCAATAACATTATTGAATTGTAGACACTCTCTATCCAATGAGATTTGAGATACTCATATTCATACTGATAAGTACAGTAACCTCCACAGTGTCTTTTATCTATTACATTCTGAATTATTATGGGGTAAAATCACTGAAAATTAAGGATAAGAATCGTCACGAGAACATGAATTACAGCATGAATGACGTCACTGCAATTGTACCTGTCCGCTCTGAATCCGCAATTCTCTTTTCAAATTCAGTGGAATCACTGAGATGGCAGGTAGGCAGGGTCATAGTGGTTGGAGATGGTGTTTCAGAACCATACAGGGAGATATGCACACAGAAGGGTATTGAATTTATTTCTCTAAGTGAAAGATCGGGCAAGAGGGTAGCCATGGCTGAGGGGATGAAGCATGTGAAAACGGCAGTTACCCTGTTCATGGACTCTGATGCAGTCATATCTTCGGATGCAGTAATGAGGGTTCTCAGGATGTTCAGAAGCAATATTGGCGGTGTTGGCGGCAACATACATATGAACACAGATGATGAGAACCCATACTCCTATGCAGGCGAATTCTTCGAAAGATCAAAGGAAACAGTGCAGAAAACAATGATGGCATTCGGAAGCGTGATGCTTATTGATGCAGCATTTGCCGCTTACCGTACGGATATAATCAGAGATTATGTTTTGTCCGATGAATTCAGGAATTACAGGGTTCATGGTGAAATTCCATACTATGGTGGAGGTGATGATGCAGAACTCACATCTTATGTCATAAGGAATGGATATGTCGCTGCAAAAGCATTTGACGCAAATGTTGTGGTGGAATCCAAGAAGAATTTTCACTCCATGACCAAACAGTATATCAGGTGGTCAAGGACATCGTGGAGAACATTCTTCAGGAACTTCAGGAATGGAACCTTCAGGAAGGCTAATAAGTTTTACAAGGTAGAGCAGATACTCACATATTTACTTCCTGTTCTTTTCCTCTCTGTCATTATTTTTAAGTCAGCTTTCCTGTTGCTTGTGATTTCCAAATTTGGTTTCGATCCTTTAATTATTGCAAGGCGGTTTATCTATATGCCTGGCAGCCGTTTGTTTCATCTGAGCACTTTCATATCCATGCTTTCATCTCTCTCTTCAGTTTTCTTCCTCTCAACCATATTCAGCAGAGATACGAAGAAGAAGCTGAAACTTTTCATTTATGGGGTATCTGGAACATTTCTCCTTTTCCTGACCACAATAGTCGGGCTGTTCACATTCAACAGGAACTGAGAAAAAAATATGTTGTCATCCTGCATACACATATGTGATAGTCTTGGGCATTGAAGGAACAGCTCATACGGTGGGTGCATCCCTGCTGGACAGGGAAAGAATTTATTCCAGTGTATCCAGGACATTCAAGCCTGAGAAGGGAGGCATTAATCCCAGGGAAGCTGCTGAATTCCATTTCAACAATATTTCTACTGTAATAAGCGAAGCCATAGAGAAATCTGGCATTCATGAAAAACAAATAGAACTTGTGGCATTCTCCAGAGGCCCCGGATTGCCGCCTTCCCTGAAGATCACTGCAACCGCAGCAAGGGCAATGGCCATAAGATTGAATGTTCCCATAGTCGGAGTGAACCATCCACTGGGGCATGTGGAGATTGGACGGAGGGAGACTGGAGCTGTTGATCCTGTAATGCTCTATGTATCTGGTGGAAATACACAGATAATCGCTCATAAGAACGGTTATTACCGGGTTTTTGGGGAAACTCTTGACATTGGCATTGGAAACATGCTTGATAAACTTGCAAGATACATGGGATTCCCGTTTCCAGGGGGCCCAAAAATAGAGGAACTGGCACTGTCTGGGAAAAAACTTCTCAAAATGCCATATTCTGTTAAGGGAATGGATACGGCATTTTCCGGAATGTACACTAATGCGATCAATTATATTCGGTCGGGGGAGACAAGTGAGGATGTTTCATACAGTGTCCAGGAGCATGCCTTTTCCATGCTTGTTGAAACACTGGAAAGGGCCATATTCACCACGGGGAAAAAATCAATACTCCTCGCAGGTGGGGTGGCAAGGAACAGGAACCTCCGGAACAAGATAGAACTCATGGCCAGGGATGCAGGCATACCTGTATTCGAAACGCCTGATGAATACTGCATGGATAATGGTGCAATGATAGGGCAGGCTGGCCTTCTCACTATGGAGCATCTGGGGCCACAGAAAATGGAGGACACAAGGATAGATCAGTTTTACAGGATAGACCAGGCAGTGGCACCATGGGTCATAGAAGATGAGACAGTATATGAGGACAGAGGGGCAGAATCTTCAGTGCAGAATACAGTTTTCCATGAGTTCAGGGCAGTCAGGAAGACAAGGATCGCAAAGAGTTACCGGAATCCGGAGCTTGATGCCATGATAAGGGGCAGCAGAATGAAGAGGGAAATCTCCATGCTTGTTGCTATGCAGAGGGAAGGAATCCCGGTACCATCTGTTTTTTCAGCTGATACTGAAAAACTGGAATTCACCATGGAAAAGATTGAGGGAAAATCCCTGAACATCTCACCAATCCGGAGAAAAGAGACTGCACATGATCTCGGCAAAATAATCGGAAAAATGCACTCTGTATCCATGTGCCATGGCGATCTAACCATGAACAATATCATAATTCATATGGGAAAGCCTGTTCTGATCGATCCAAGCATGGGCACCCTATCAGGGCTCTTGCAGGACATGGCCTATGATCTCAGGCTGCTGAAGGAGAGTGCAGATGCATTCCTGGAGAACGGGGATGAGTTTTTCGCCCTTTTCATTGAATCATACAGGGAATGTTTTTCACGGGGGACTGAAGTTATTAAGGAAATGGATAAGGTTGAGAAGAGGAGGAGATATGCATGAAACTGTTATTTGTAACAAGCAACACACACAAGTATGAGGAGATAAAGCAATACCTTGCAGGCGAGCATATTGAATGCAGATGGAAGAAGATGAAGTATGAGGAGATACAGGCTGAGACCACCGATGAGGTATCCATGGAGAGTTTGAAGATTCTCATGAATGAAATCAGGGAACCTTTCTTCCTGGAGGACACAGGACTGTATGTTGATGCATTGAATGGCTTCCCGGGGCCATATTCTTCCTATGTCTTCAAGACAGTGGGAAATGAGGGTATTCTGCACCTTCTCCATGGGAAGGAAAGGGGAGCTGCTTTCGTAACTGTTGTGAGCTATTACGACGGGAAGAATTATTTCCAGTTCAAGGGTGAATGCAGGGGGGCCATATCAAAGAACATAAGGGGAAACACAGGTTTTGGGTATGATCCTATATTCATTCCGGAAGGATATGACATGACATACGCAGAGATGACCATAGAAGAGAAAAACAGGACTTCCCACCGGATCAGAGCTATGGAAAAATTCGTTGCACACCTGAAATCACAGAAATGAAACGTGTGAATCCATTCCACTCACATCCCACGTAAAAATGTTAAAATATCAAATATATATAATCTCACAATGCAGAAAATATTCAGGTCTTTAATGTTTTATTTCTACTTTATTGCCACCATAGTAACCTTGGGAATATTCGTGATCTCATCTAATGATCTGATATTCCAGAACACAGATTTTTCAACCATTGCCACTTTTAGCTCAGCGGGAAACTGGAATTACTGGATTCTCATAATCTCGTTCCTCCTGTTTCTCTTTTTCCTATATTACACATATGCATGGATAAAGGATGACATATTCTTCAACCAGAATCTGAATTCCGACAGCAAGGCAGGTTTCCTCAAAAACATGAGAAAGCTGGAAAAAATAGCCATGAAGCATGGTGGATTTTACAACGAGAGGCTCAAGGAGAAGAAGGCTTCCTGGAAAATTAAGTGATAAGTGTTTTTACAAATTCGGGAAGGCTGAAGCAGCTGGCAGATATCTCTTTGTTGAAATATTTGCCTGCAGGAAGTTCCCTGTATGATTTTCCAATATCATGATCAGAGGCCATGGTAAAGCTCCAGAACCCGCTCGGATATGTGGGTATGAAAGCAGTATAACTCTTCACCTTTGCAAAATGCGGCTTCATGCCCTTATGTGCAAGCCCTATGGCTGTGGGCTGGTAGAATGGCGAGCCTGACTGGGTAACAACGACTCCTCCAGTGTTCAGTATCTTTTTGATGTCCTTATAGAATGATTCATTGAACAGGCCTTCTGCGGGGCCAACAGGATCTGTGGAATCCACAATTATGATATCGAATTTTTCCTCTGTTGTCCTGGCATATTTGATGCCATCTCCCACTATAAGCTCAACATTTTCAAGTGTGAAGGATCTTACCAGGTCCGGGAAATGTTTTCTGCATACCTCTATGACCTGCCCGTCAATTTCAACGTTCACTATCCTTTTCAGCCCAAGCTTTGCAAGTTCCCCTGCAGCCCCCCCATCTCCGCCTCCTATGATCAGGGCCTTCTCAGGCTTCACTTTGGAATACACAAAGGGCATCATGGTTATCATTTCATGGTAGACGAACTCATCTCTTTCAGTCAGCTGTACAGTTCCATCTATAGACAGGAGTTTCCCGAAGTCATAGGTGTCAAAAACATCAATTCTCTGGAAATCCGTCCTTACGGAGAGAAGCTGATCTTTCACCCTGAAGGATAGCTGGAGATTGTCGGAATATCTCTCGGAGAACCAATTCTCAATGAGTTTCATGCAAACCCATTGCATAAGCATTTATCTTTTTTGCCATATGATTCATTATGACATTCAATTTATTATTTGGAAATATCAGAAATAATCCATGAACAGTCATATACGCGACAAATAATTGAAAATAAAAACAGTTATTATGGATTCTACAATGCAGGATCAATGAGCGAATTTGATGTTATAGTGGTGGGGGCTGGCCCTGCTGGGGCATCGGCTGCCATAAAGCTCGCATCTGCAAAAGCAAACGTATTGCTTGTTGACAGGGCTGATCCGCCAGGAAGCAAGAACGTTTCCGGAGGGGTTTTATGGGGAGACTCTCTGTCACAGGTTGCACCCGATTGGGAAAAGGGTCCTGTGGAAAGATATGTGGAGGCAAAAGGCGTTTCATTTCTCACTAAAGATTCAAGAATATCAATAGATTTCAGGTCAAAGAAATTTGGTGAATACAAGAGCGGATACACCGTTCTGAGAACCAAGTTTGATGCATGGCTTGCGAAGAAGGCAAAGGATTCCGGTGCCATGGTTGTTTCTGGCGTTACTGTTGACAGGCTTTCCATGAAGGATGGAAAGGTTATTGGAGTGGAACAGGGAGGAGAGACAATCACTTCAGATGCAGTTATCCTTGCAGAGGGTGCAAATTCAAGAATCGCAATAGATTCAGGAATAAAGAAAAAACCATCAGACAGAAATATTGCCCTTGGCATAAAGGAGGTCATAAAACTTCCTGAAAAGACCATCACAGACAGATTCGGACTCTCTTCTGCGAAGATGGGTTTTGCTTCAGAATATGTTCTCGGCTTCCTGGAAGGAGGCGTCAGGGCAGGGGGTTTCCTGTACACAAACAAGGAGTCACTCTCCATCGGCGCTGTCATATCCATGGGAGACCTCAGGAAGAACAACCAGACGTATTCATTCAATATCATAGAGCAGTTCAAGGAGCACCCGTTCATAGCACCTCTCCTGGAAGGGGGAAGGGTTGAGGAATACAGTGCCCACCTTGTGCCTGAAGGGGGCCTCACTGTGGATTCAATCTATGGAAAGGGATACATGATAGCAGGAGATGCGGCAGGCTTCACTTTCAGCAACGGACTCGTATTACAGGGCATGAACTATGCCGTTGTTTCAGGAATTGTAGCTGCTGATTCATTCCTTCAGAGAAAGGAGAAGGGAATAGAGGCAGGTGCCAATTTCTCAAATTATATGGATAACCTGTCAGGAACCTTCGTAATGAAGGACATGAAGAATTTCAAAGGCGTTGATGCAGTCACGTGGAGTAAATCCATACACCAGACAATCCCTGCAATTGCCGAGGAGGCAATGCTGAATATTTTCTCGGAAAACGGGGAACCAAAGAAACATATGTTGAAAATACTGCTAAAATCCATGGCCGGAAGGAAGGAGAGCAAGAAGGAACTTGCTGTGGACCTTTATAGAATGATGAGGAGGTTGTAAAAATGAAAATTGAAGAAAGATTATCACTATTGAATTACAAGATAGACAAGTCCTACGAGCACATTACAGTGAATCCATCCATATGCGAGACATGCCCGGATCACTTCTGCACATTTGCATGCCCTGCAAAATGCTATTCATTAATAGACAAAAAGCTCAATTTCAAGTATGAGGACTGTGTGGAGTGTGGAACATGCGACACTGCATGCTCGCATGGAAGCGTTGCCTGGACAAACACCAAAGGCGGACATGGCGTAAAATACAAGTTCGGGTGATCTCATGACACTGGAAATTGTTGTGATGATAAAGCAGGTACCAGACAGTCAGGAAGTCGTCATCGATCCTGTCACATTCACTCTGAACAGATCTGCAGCAAGAAATGTCATAAACCCTGCAGATGAGAATGCCATTGAGGCAGCACTCAGGATCAAGGACAAGGAAAAGGATGTTCATATAACAGTCATAACCATGGGGCCACCCTTTGCAGAGACTGCACTTATAGACGCAATGGCAAGGGGAGTGGATGATGCAATACTGGTGAGTGACAGGGCCTTTGCGGGTGCAGATACATACCCAACAGGACTGACACTGGCAGCAACCATAACCAGGATGGGAAAATTCGACATCATATTTGCAGGTGAGGAATCCACTGATTCATCCACGGGACATGTGGGCCCGGGAGTTGCTGAATTCCTCGGGATTGAACAGGCTTCTTATACATCAAGCACCTGGATTGAAGATGAATTTGTATATGCAGACAGGGAACTGGAAGACGGAATTGAAACAGTAAGGATGAAGTCGCCATGCCTCATAACTGTGCTCACAAATTCAAACGTCCCAAGAAATCCCACACTCAGGATGAAGATTGATTCAATAAAGAAAGGAATAAAAACCTGGTCACTGGCAGACATCGGACTGAAACCTGAATGGGTCGGTCTGAAAGGTTCGCCAACCATTGTCAAATCCATGAGGACGATCAATGAGAAGAAGAGGGAAGGGAAGAAATTCAAGGCAGGAGAGATGGACAAGTTCGTTGATGAGCTTGTAAGCAAGGGGATACTGAAACTGTGAGGTGTAACTGATGGTAGGACTTGTTAATGCTGAACCGCCAGAGAATGCTGGTGAATACAAAAACGTGCTCATATTCCTTGAAACAAGACAGGGAAAACTTGCAAAACCTGGACTGGAAATGATTTCAGTTGGGGCTGCAATTGCGCACAAGGTAAATGAGGAACTGATCGGAATCGTGATGGGAAATAAGATAGAAGGCCTGGTACAGGAAGCAGGGGAATATGGATGCGACAAAGTCATAGGTTTAAAGTCAAAGGATCTTGAAGATTTCAGGACAATACCCTATTCAGTGAACCTGAGTGAACTCATAACAGAATTAAAACCTAACATTCTTCTTATACCTGCCACAAGGAATGGGAGGGATCTTGCATCAAGGATTGCCGTAAGGTCAAAGACGGGAGTTACGGCTGACTGCACGGAACTTGATATTGATCCTGCAGAGAGAATACTCCAGGCAAGAAGGCCAACCTACGGGGAAAGCACACTTGCTGAGATACTTTGCAAGAGGCACAGGCCACAGATGGCTACAGCAAGGCCCGGTATATTCAGCGTTCCCGAGAGGGATCCCAAGAGGAAATTTGTTTCTGAAATAAGAAAAACGACCATAAAGAAGGAGTTCCTGAAGAAGGAGATAGTGAGTTTTAAGCCAAAGAGCACACTTGATCTCACATCTGCAAAGATCATTGTGAGTGGAGGGCTCGGCCTTGGAAAGCCATCCGGTTTTAAGCTCCTTGAGGAACTTGCAGGGGAGATCGGAGCTTCAGTTGGAGCATCAAGGCCCACAGTGGATATGGGGTGGATAGAGAGAGATCACCAGGTGGGGCAGACCGGGCAATCTGTCAGGCCGGATATCTACATTGCATGTGGAATATCAGGGAAGGCACAGCACATAATGGGTATGAGGCTCAGCAAAAACATTGTATCCATAAACACTGATGCTTCTGCAGAGTTGAATTCCATATCTGATTATATAATAAACGAGGATCTTTATAAGGTTATTCCGGAACTTATAGATGCAATAAAAAGAAGGAAATCCGGGGAAAAGAAACCTGCAGAGGCTCCGGCCTAAAGGCAGAGCCCCTGGTCTATCCTTCTTTCCCTTATTTCTTCAAGCATCTTTTCAACCAGTTCTTTTTCGCTGAATGTTTTCTGCCTGTTTGATCTGTCCCTTGCAGTGGCAAGCCTGTTCTGGACCTCATTGTCGCCAATGACAAGGATGTATGCAGGCCTGTATCTGAGTGAGAGTTTGATCTTCTTGGAAACTGTCTCAAAACTGCTGTCAAGTGTCGCCCTGATTCCATGTTTTTTCAATATTTTCCTGAGTTCATGTCCATATTCATTATGCTTCTCGCTCACGGTTATGATCTGTGCCTGTATGGGTGAAAGCCACAGGGGCAGTTTCCCTCCATAGCTCTCCAGGGCCATCACAAGGAATCTTTCTATGGAACCGTATACAGCCCTGTGTATCATTATGGGTGTTTCCTTCTTCCCCTCTGCATTCATAAATGAGAGGCCGAAGGATGATGGCATGAAGAAATCGATCTGAATTGTGGCCAGCTGCCAGGACCTCCCAAGTGCATCCTTCACATGCACATCGATCTTGGGCCCGTAGAATGCAGCCTCACCCTCATATTCCTTGTATCTGATATTGTTTTCATCCAGTGCAATCCTGAGCTGGTTGCTTGCAGAATCCCACAGGGTGAAATCAGGTTCCATGTCTTCTGAACCACATTCCCTGCATGTCAATGGACCGGTTGCGGTTGCCCTCTTTGCCTCATTGAGTGTTCCGCATTTCCTGCATCTGTATTCCATCAGGTAGCTTTCAGGCTTATTTCTGTCAATGAGCGAGAGGTCGTATGTTGCCTGCACATCACCAAGGATGGTTTTATATGTTTTCTCCATGACAGCAAGTATTTTCTTGATCTCCCGGTCAATGGATGAAGCAGCAACAAAAGCATGCCCATCATCCACCGTGAAAATCCTTGGTCTTGTAAGACCACCAACCTCTCCTGATTTCTCATACCTGTACACCGTTCCGAATTCACTGATCCTCACGGGAAGGTCCCTGTATGAGTGCGGCTGGCTTTCATATATCATTATGTGCCCGGGGCAGTTCATGGGCTTCAAAGCATAGGAATCCCCATCTGCAAGGGTGAACAGGAACATATCATCCTTGTATTTTGCGTAATGCCCGGACTGCTTCCACATAACATCCCTGAAAAGATGTGGTGTGGATACCTCAGTCCAGTCGTCCTCATCATTCAATTTGCGCATGAATGAGATGAGCTCATTCCTGATTATTGCACCATTTGGTGCATAAAGTGGCAGCCCAGGGGCCCTCTCGGAGTTGAATACGAAAAGCTCCATCTCTGATCCAAGCTTTCTGTGATCCCTCTTTGCAGCCTCTTCCCTCATGGCAAGGTACTGCTTCAGGGATTTGCTGTCCGGGAATGCAGTTCCATATATTCTCACAAGCCTTTCCCTGTTTATGTCACCCTTGTAATTGGTGCTTGCCACATTTAGAAGCTTTATGTTTTTAAGGTATGAGGTGTCAGGCACATGGGGGCCACGGCAGAAATCAACATAGGGGCCCTGCCTGTAAACAGTGGACTCCTTTTCGACGCTTTCCCTTATATTCTCAAGCTTGAACCTGTTATGGAGGAACATTTTCTCCAGTTCAGCTTTACTGTGTTTTTCCTTCACAATCGGAATGGATTTCTCGGCGATCTCCTTCATCTTCTTCTCTATATTCTCAACCTCATTCTCCGAGGGTGGCTGCATCTCAATATCATAATAGAATCCCTCTTCTGTAGGGGGGCCTGAAGACGGGATTGCTGAAGGATAAAGTTCAGTGACTGCATTGGCAAGAAGATGCGCTGCAGAATGTCTGAGTATTTTAAGGCCTTCTTCGCTTGTTGTAAGCACAGGGGTTATCTCCATATTATGTTCTGCTGCGTCCCCCAGATCATGAAGTATCTTTCCCTCCATGACTGCTGCAACATCCTTCCTGTCTTTGAACAGGTCTGCAAACTTCTGGCCTCTATTCACTGCGAAGGTTTTGCCCGGCATAGGCAGTAATATAAGTCTTTGTTATAAATGATTACGATCTACTTCTATGAAAGAAGTTTTTGATCGTATTCCATAACGTGTGGAGTAGGGGCCCGGGAAAGGTTGCCGATGCGATATTCGAGCTCGAAAAAAAGTTAGCGACTTACACCTTTTGAGCAGGAAAGCTCCGACCTTCAGGGAGGAGAGGATGTCAGTGTTCAACGATCTGGTGAACTGACAGGTGTGGTCTTCCTGTGAACATATCGGAGGGGTTTTTAACAGAATGGGCCTTCACGAATTCCTCGCTCTCAGTCCATGCCTGAAAATCTTCAAGTGTTTCCCAGTAAGTCATTACAACGTAGGTATCTGCCTCTATGGGCCTGAGGATCTGATTCTTCACAAAACCCTTCATCTGCTTCAGGTTGTTGTTTGTATTCTCAAAACGTTTCTCAAATTCCTGCGAGTACTTTGGGTTTACGGGTATGTGATTCTGGACAACTATCATGAATCTCTATTGATTTACTGTTAATTAAACATTTCTTAAATCTGAGATTATTGTGATATATTCAGAATGGAAAAAAAATTTAAAATTATTGGTAAAAATGGAAAATAGTGGTTTTTAATAGCTGCCGCCAAAATTGTTCACAACTTCATTGACCACTGACTGATCCTGGAAGTATGATACTCCTGACCATGTGAATGAATCCAGAGATGCTGTGTGAAGATCATTGAATGTGAACAGGTAGTTGTATCCAAGATATGTGGCTGAATGGTCAGAAACAACTCCGTCATTTGACCCTGAGAAGAAAACATATCCCCACCATGGGTTATAGTTCCCATCGTACACGATCCAGGTTGTTGAGGGGTTGTTGGCCACTGCGCTGCCTGCTGAGCTGTCAAGCGAGTTGAGGAATGATGAGCCCTGTTCCATCTGTGTTGACTGGTAGCCTGAAACAAATGTGAGTCCGAGGCAGTTTGCAATTGATGCCATGGGTGAGCCGTCAAAAGGTGTTGCAAGGAATATGACATTCTGGAGGTGCATTCCCGGGATGTTATAGTTCTCAAGAGCGTACAGTGTGGCAAGTCCGCCCATGCTGTATGCGACAATATCCACGTTGACATTCTTTCCTGCAAACAGGGAAGTCATTCCATTTCCGATCTCCTGTCCAACTGTCTGTATGGGTGTGTTGGATGTTCCGTAATAGGAAGAATCACAGTATGTGAGTCCGTTGCTGAACTTTATGGAGAATGCTCCGTAATAGTTCACCAGTCCCACTACATATCCATGGTTCACAAGGTTCTGATACATGTCATTGCCTGTCACGAAACAGTTTCCGTTGTTGCCATTGAAATTTCCAAAGTTATACCCATGCACAAGAAGCACATAGGTCTGTCCTGATGATACTTCTGGTATAGCCATTCTGGAAGTATCTTTCTGTACCACATTGCTGGTGCTGAATGCCGTAAGACCGAATCCACAAATCATCAGTACGGTGACTGCGGAAGCCAAAAGAATTGTTCTTTTATTCATCAAAAATATATACTTGAAATTTGTATTTTAGTATTACTGTAAGTTATTTTTATATATATACAAAAATTCATTGTTTAGTGATTCAGGGTGTTTTTAGGAATTGAGTGGATATTCATACATGGGGGCCACGAATTTTATTGTAAATATCAAGGAGTTTCCACAAATTTCTGTAATAAAAACTTCAGGAAAAACGACCTGTATCGTGAAATTTCCTAAAATAACGATGAATAAGTGCAGGTGCCGGGATTTGGACCCGGGTTGAAAGCTTGGAAGGCTCTCGTGCTAGACCAGACTACACTACACCTGCCTGAATAGGTGATTTTTTTCAATTATATATTTGTATTTGTGTGTACACTTCAGGAGAAATATATTGTTTGGGTTTCCGTATAATGTTCGCTTCCGGATGTTATATCGAATGAAAGTACAAGGCTTGATCCGTTGGGAAGTCCTGTTATGTTCATGTATTCATAGATACCGTTGTAATGAGAATTAATGATCACGTTGCTGTTGGATGCGGTGAACGATACTGCACTGATGTTATTCGCAAAATATATTCCATCTCTCAGGGAGAAGTTTGAATGCGTTGAACTCACGGGGAGAACGTAGTTTCCTCCTGACTGGTTCACAGATATCCATGAGTTGGAAGAATATTGCTGAAGTGAGAGGGCTGGTTGAGTGTTGACTGAGATTGGCGGGTTAAGTGCAACGGACCAGAACAGTATAGAAGTAAGAAGAACCATCATGAAGAGATAAAATTTATGGCTGTTTCTTGTTGGAATCCTTAGTTTGAGCAAGGGCAGGATCTTGAAGAGGCCAAGTAGTGTGAGTATGAAAAGCAGTATGGAAAGGTAGTAGAGTCCATTCATTTCAAGGAAACCTTCAAGAAGTCCTGAAAGAATGCCAAGAATAAAAACAAACACTGTTGTTTTAGCTCTTTCTTTTTCCTCAACGATGTATTCTCTTTCGTTGAATTCTGGTTCTACAAAGACCGGCTCGTCAGTTTTATTCTTTGCCATTTTTCTGGATATATTCATATCATTAATGAATTTAACGCGTAAAGAGGATCCTTGGCTTTGACTACTCCAGATGAGATGAGTATGCCTCCTGCGCCAAGATTCTTCGCAACTCTAACGTCATCGGCATTCTTGACCCCTGCGCCTACAAGAAGGGTGCTTCCATGTTCCCTGCATATATCAGATCCTTTCTGGATTATCTCAGGTTTTGCAGTTGATACGGAAATATTTCCTCCTATGAGTTCCTTTGGTTCATACGCTATGTATTTTGCTCCATTGATGCTGAGTTTTTCAATTTCTTCAAGCGTTTCGCAGCATATGTACAGGGTGAATCCAAGTTCTCCCGCCCTCTTTATGGTCTTTATGGCATTATCCATCCCAACCCTTTTTTCTGAATGGTTCAGGAGGGATGCTGTGATCCCACTTTCCAAAAGATCCTCAATAAGAACAGATCCTGTGAAGGGGCCCGGTGGATAATGATCTACATGCTGTGCAATAATCTCTTCATATATGGAGGAATAGTGGAGGGAAGTGGATGGTGAAGCGATTTTCAATTCATATCCGGGCTTCTGGATCTTTGAAATCTTTCCCATAAATGTTTTTGAATTTTTTCCAATTGTTTCCGGGTAAGTTTTCAGGTTAACAATAACAGTGAACACAGGAAGTTATGATGTATTGTCTGTTAAAGTTTTTTATCGTATTTCTTATCTCATTCATGGTTTGAAAGGGAGAAATACGGTGAAAATAAAAATATTTAAAACGTTGATGGCATTCCCCTCATACGGGGTCTGTAGCTTAGCCAGGTAGAGCGATGGACTCTTAATCCATAGGCCGGGGGTTCGAACCCCTCCAGACCCGTACTCTATTGCGTTCTGTTTTTATATAAAAATTAGAAAAAAATGGAAAAACCACTATATCCTCAATGATGATTTTGCTTAATTCCATTATATAACCTCCTGAATAACCGTATCTTTCAAGCTACAAATTAAAGGTTAAAATTTAACATATTCACATCTGCCTTTAAGTTTGAAACTATGTTTTTCCTTTTCCAATAGGTCATGGCATTCTTCTTTTAATTTATCTATGCCACTCAGAAGTTTAATCATCTTATTCACCTTATCTTCAGACTCCCCTCTGATTTTGTTTGCAATTTCGTTCAAGCCTTTATACAATCCGTACCGTTCATATAATTCAAATGTTTGTGGCCATGTGCTTTTTTCCTGTCTAATAACGAGAAGGAATATAACCCCGGCATATTCCTGCTCTTCTAATTGGTCCTTAAAATCCCTAAGAAGTGCCTTTCCCCCTTTGTCGAACGTCCACTTTAAAACCGGGAATTCGCTTACGTACATTTCAGAATATATCCTTTCTGATAACTCCACAAGTAATTTCGACATTTCAAGCCCATCTTTCCCCATAGCCCCATCGTATTTTTCTAACTTATTAGTAAGAATATTGAAGTGTTTACTCATATCTTTATAAAGATCTTTGTCAACTCGAACTATCTCTTCAGGATTATCTCCATGTTTCGGATTGAAAAGAGGCACTCCTATGATACCTAACCGAAGTGATTCAGGTGAAATATGTTTTAGATGACCAAGTTTGAGTTGTTCAGCACCATAATAAAGAGGCCAGATTTCATTACAGAGATCATCTATTGCCCGCCCGATTAAGGCAAAGTTATCTTTGTGCTCGTTTAAGTGTCTTTCTTTTCGATCCAGGTATCTTGACATGTAAGTAGAAAATAAACCCACTAATCCTGCTATGAGTGCACCTACAATAGTCGAAATTATAATAGTCCAATCCGTCATCTATAAACTCCAATTGCAGTGGCATTAAGAACTTTTACATGAGATAAGCATTAGGGAAAACAAGTATTGATCTGTGATAGTTGTACTCCCTAAGTTTTTCTTTATAGATGTAAAGTCACGTGAAAAATGGAATTTATCTCTATTTATCCGAATATTACACGGAAATGAAAATTTACCGAGGAAACTTCTTTATACTGTTTCCTCTTGTTAATTTATGATTTCTATAAACGATTATGATACTGGGTTTAATATGGATTCAACCGCGATTGGAAAACTTAGGTCTAAGTGTATAATTCTGATTGATCAGCTAAACAGTGTTCCGATATTTTTTGTAAAGGAGGAAACTATGGATAATCACAACTCAACAACGTGTTTGAGAAGAGATTGCACCAAGGAATTTCTAACGACTTATGAGAGAGAAATAGAAAATAGGAAATGGGCGAGAGAAGAAGATGTAGTAGGAACGATGAAAAGAATGGAACATTGTCTTGGGAAATGCAATGCAGTAGGGTGTTATATCCAGGATGCAGACGATATCTCAGATAAGCCCCACATTCTGATTTGCCCTGAACGAATTAACCATCGAAACAAGAATCAATTCCAAGATTTACTATTGGAAATAATTATTCACGAACTAACACATGCTTATTTTTCTACCGGTAGTGAATTGAATGATCTAAGCAAACACATAATTGAGGAATCTTTGTGTGAGGCATATGCATTTTCCAAATTTGAAAACACAGAACAACTCTTTGAATTCATATCGGATCCTAAAAGGCCCCCTGAATATACTGCATTCAAGTTTTGGATAGAAATTCCAGGAATGTGCCCCTAATATTGCTTATGAATGAATGGAAGAATAAAAGATACGATATGTTCACTTTTGGAATTTTTCCATTTCCATATGAAAGATTTTTTATGCATTCCAGATCTCTGGAACAGATTGCATTGCTTGTCCTCTCCTTCTCTTAAAAATACAAGCAAATAATTTATTATTCATCTAACATTATGTAATTTAACTGGAAAATGGTGAGATAGTTAAAAATGCAAGCAACATGTCCATCAAGATGTTAACTGAAGAAACAATTGCTTCATACAACTTGAATAATAGAAAAATAGCATATGCAAAAACATATTCTTACGTTGAAGGAAAAGATTTATTATTTAGGCTAAAGGACTTTCTCAAATCTCTCCAAACAGTTCCATCAAAATCTGCAAACGCGTGCTCACTTCATCCAATACAATATAGAAAAGGTCTATAAAGAAAGGGTAAAACTGGGCGAATACTTAAATTATAGGGAAAAGTAGCCATAGGGTGCGTCAGGATGATGAAAAGATGGCACCTCGCATGGGAGGTTTGGAACTATGTTTGTAACAATGAGATTTTTACCATTGATCACTTATTTTTCAAGTTTTTCAAGGGACAGAACAATATGCAAACGGGAAATAGAATAATCTGGAGATTAGCGCATTTTTTTCAGTGTTATATCTCTCTTTAAGCAGGGGACTTGTTTAAAATGAATCAAGCACTTTGCAAAAGAAGGAATTTATCTGGTTGATTGGAATAGCAATGGAAGATCTTCATAGTTCCTTATCCTTCGATATATAAAGGAAGGCATAATGACATGAAAAATGTGCATTTTGGCAGGTCTTAAATTGGCCTAAACCTGAACATTCAGTTATTCAATCATTCTAGAAAACAATGATGTGTTTATTTCCCATTTTATACTTGAAATCTCAACTCTAATGGATTTCTCATCGAACTGGGTGTAATTTTTACACTCTGAAGTTAATTTCAGTCTTTAATCTGTTTATAAATTCACTTAGAATAAAAATAATTAAGTAGAATTTATAGATTCTACTTAATTTCTATTTAGGTGTATTTCCTCGCCCTTTTCCTGATGGTTTCCCAGTGGTGCTTGGATATTCTGGGTTGGGAGGTGCTTGAGGTGGTGTTTTGCTACTACCTTTCTTAG
>JAKAWU010000047.1 GCA_021816965.1 Thermoplasmata archaeon
TAGGGAGAGGTTATCAACAACTGGAAAGGATAAGGTCATATGGAATGCGATCTGGAAGCAGTTTGAGGATCGTGGCATCTCAATAAAGAAGGGAATGGTGCAGGATGCCACATTCATTGAAACCGATCCAGGCAAACATAGAAGAAAGAAACCTCCAGTTCCTGTGGATCCGGAATCTGCGGAAATGAAGAAAGATGAGGCTGCATCAACAGAGACAAAGAAAACATTACAGTCAATGAAACTGCATCCTAGAGAAACATATGAGGAAGTAATAGAAAGGATGATTGAGGATCTTAGCGAACTAAACGAGGAGACCATAAGGGAAGTGGAAGGGGCCAGACGAGAAATCGAATCTGGCAAATTTGTCACGCATGAACAACTGAAGAAAGATTTGGGTCTTTAATGGATTGTAAATTAATATGGTCCATCCAGGCATCCAAGCAGATGGAACGCCTTGATAGGTCAGTTGCCAAGAGGATTCATGAAAAAGTTGGACAATTGCATCAAACTCCAGAAAGGTATGTTGAGAAACTTGTTCGATATCCATACTACAGGCTTAGAGTCGGGGATTATATGGTGATTCTTGACATTCAAAATGAAATGGTTAGAATATTGATTTTAAAGGTCGGACACAGGAGCAATGTCTATGAAAAGTAATTTTTGATTCCTTAGTATTCTATTAAAACGTTAATCGAATCCCTTGCTGTGCATGGCCGTCGTATATATCAACTGTCTCCCGTTTTTGTTTGATTTTTCAGGATGTCACTAACCAGACCCTCGTATTGCGGACTGACGTAATAATAGCTGAATTTCCATATCTCTTTCCGTTTGAGGAGCCCAACATCATACATCTTGCGAAGATGCGTAGTTATAGTCGGCTGTGGCATTCTCAAAGCTGGTTGAAGTTCGCAGGCGCAAGTTTCTTTATATTTCGACATGACAGCAAGAATGGCAATCCTGGTTTTATTCCCAAGCACATTAAGAATTCTGGAAATTCTATCATATTCCTCAACGTCAACATTTTCTATCTTCTTTATCTCGCACTGTTCAACTTCATCACTCATTTGAATGCCTCCATTGATCTGATCCTCTTTGACACAATCATTCTCCGCTCCCTTCCCAGTTGTACCCATACCAGCAAGAGCATTATAGGTATTTCCAACAGTGGTCCTATTGCGGTTGTTATGGCAACATATGGATACGCTGCAAAGGCAGCTATAGCAATTGCTATGCTTATTTCAAAATCCCGAGCAGAAACTGTGAATCCAATAGATGTGGAGTCGGAATAACTGTAGCCTGCCCTTCTTGAGATGAGGTAGCCGAAATGGAACAATACGAAATAAAAAATCACCATCACCACCCCTACCATCCAGATCAGAGAAGACGTGTCTATGATTCCATTACCTTCACCCCAGAATATCACCAGAATTGTCAACAGTAATGCTATTGTCTGAACTGATCCAAGGTCGCTGAGAATCCTAGAAAAGTATTTCTTATTCTCCATCAGAGACCTTGTAATCATGCCAGCAAGAAGTGGGAGTATGAGGTAAAAGAAAACACTTTCGAGTATCAGGAAAGGGCTTATCGTAACTGAAGTTCTGGCAAGAAAGTATACAAGAAACGGTGTGGTCATAATCTGTATAATTGAGTTCCACGCGACAAAAGAGACTCCTAGGGGGAGGTTTCCATGTGCAAGATCCGTCCACACCATTACCATTGCAATGCAGGGTGCGACACCGAGCAGAATAATACCTACCAGAACTTGAGAGGAAATGTCGGAACTTAAGAGACCAAAGCGCAAGAATATCATATCTATGAATAGATATCCTATTCCCGCCACTAAAAATGGAGCTATGGCATAATTGAGAAGTACCATTAATCCAACGGTCCTTATGTTTTTGATGCTTTTTGCCATATCATTCAATCTGACTTTGGCCATTGCAGGGTATATCATGAAGAACAATCCAACTGGAATCCCATAGGTGGCTATCCTGGAGCTTTCTGTTCCGAACATGAATCCAAGGATTAACCCTAAAACTATGGCCACAATTACAAAGACTGGAAAAAATAGGGTTCCTAGATCTAGCTGTTTCGTAATATTTTCTTCAGTCATAGTGACCGGATCACTCTCATAAACTCAGGCATGAATATAGCAAGATCAAAGTGTGTTCTTCCAGTGAGTATATTGTCAGAGGATCTTACGACGGGCGAATCAACGTAATTTGCCCCGAGTCTTTCCATGGCAGGTTTGATCGAGGAGTGCCCTGTTACGTTCTTACCTCCAAGGAGTCCTGCCTCACCGAGCAACAAAGGTGAATGGCATATCGTAGCAAGATGAGTGCCTTGATCATGCATTTTTCTAACAATTTTAACAGATTCTGTGTTCCTTAACAGATTTTCCGGTGATTTGGCCCCGGGGAAAAAAACTAAGCCATAGTTCTCTAGTGTGTCAGAAAGCAGCCTGGTTGGGGAGATGGAGTCTATACTGAATTGACCTTTATATGCCCTATTTTCCCACGCAAGGATATCAAAATCGATTCCTTCTTCTTTCAGCCTGTAATATGGCACCCAGAGTTCCAGATCATGGTAGCCATCATCCAGCATTATTGCAATCTTTTTCATACTACTATATTACATTATCATATTTTAATATTATGATATGAAACGATGATATTGAAGGTTTATGAAAAAATTGATGAGAGGATAACCCCTTTAGATATTGAACAGGACCCGACAGAACCATGAAATTGTATTTAAGAAAATAACCAGATTGGTTCTGGAATATGAAAACGAGAGATCGTGTGTTCAAATCCGAGGGTTTGTTCTAACATATGTTTTGAGTCAACTACCTATCCCTGACATTCCTAGGTGTTGACAGTTTTCTTGAGAAATTTCCATATCTCACCCTATGAGAAGAGTATAAGAGATCACTTTCAGAGGTTGTATTCGCTGAAGACATGAAGATGCTTTGAGGGAATGTGATGGGTGATGGGGAAAAGATAGATAGTGTCCTTTTCTGCTCGTGATTGTGGCACAATTCATTAAATATTTGGAAATATTAGAATAGTGTCTCATACTCCAGATATGTAATGGAAAAAAGCAAGTTTGTGAAACTCAACTGCCATGATTATTCTGATGAGGATGTTGTGAGAGTTTCATCCGTATTCAAGAAAGGCGGACTTGTAATATTTCCCACTGAAACAGTCTACGGTATTGGTGCAGATGCAGGAAGCGATTCAGCTTGCTCAAGAATTTTCCAGGCCAAGTCCAGGAAACCAGACAATCCCCTTATCGTCCATGTGGATTCCATTGATACAATGAAAAAATTTGCCCACACTGAAGAGATTGAACTTCTTCCTGAACTTGAGAAATTGTGGCCAGGGCCCCTGACAGTGGTGATGAGAAAAAAAGATAATATATGCAATGTTGCCAGCGCAGGTCTTCATACTGTAGGCATGCGTATTCCTGCCTGCGATTTTATCAGGGAAGTGATTCATTCTTCCGGCATACCCATAGCTGCACCCAGCGCCAATATTTCCGGAAGGCCAAGTGCCACAAGGATAGAGCACATAATCAGTGAGCTTGGCCAGAAAGTGGATCTTATCATAGACAGTGGAGAAACCATTTATGGAATAGAATCTACAGTTATACTTCCGGAAGGGAGGAAATGCACCATACTGAGACCTGGTGCATACACAGAGGAGGATCTGCTGAAAATATTTGATGTGGTTGAATATTCCGTTCCTGGCGGAAAAGTTCTCTCGCCTGGAACAAAATACACCCACTATTCCCCAGTAAAGAGACTTTACAGGGCAGAAAGAAGTATTCTTGTTAAATATATTGAGGAACACAGTGGGAAGGTAATGCCCATTATAACATTTGAAACGCATGAGATAACGGGAGGGGATGCAATCATACTTGGGCATGAGAATGATCCCATGGAGATATCTCATAACCTATACCATTCCCTCAGGCTTCTTGATTCTTCAAAATATGAATATGGAATCATCGAGTCATTCCCACACAGGGGATATTTTACTTCCATCATGAACAGGATTGAAAAGGCGAGCATAGAGATATAGCCAAGTTTATTATAATCTCACACCATGTTCAAGCATGCCCAGAGTTGGAATCATCATGGGTAGCCAATCCGACAATGAAGTCATGAAGGATGCTGCAGACGTCATGAAAGAATTTGATGTGGATTATGAAATCAAAGTTGTTTCTGCACACAGGACACCTAAATTGATGTATGAATATGCAGAGAAAGCGTCTTCAAGAGGAATAGAGGTTATCATAGCTGGAGCAGGGGGATCAGCACATCTCCCCGGAATGGTTGCAGCCATAACAACACTTCCAGTCATCGGAGTTCCCGTCATGACAAAGGCCCTGAAGGGCATTGATTCCCTTCTCTCCATTGTTCAGATGCCATCAGGCATTCCGGTAGCCACCGTGGCAATCAACAACAGCAGGAACGCGGGGCTTCTTGCCGTCCGGATACTTTCCTCCAGATATCCCGAACTCACAGGTAAGATGAGGGAATTCATGGAGAAGGAGAGGGAGAAAGTTGAAAATACAAAACTCTAGAATAACTGTAGGAATAGCTGGTGGGGGCCAACTTGGCACAATGATGATCCTGGAGAGCAGGGGTCTTCCCATGAATTTCAATGTTTATTCTGAAACTGGTGATGATCCTGCCACAACCATTGCAACGAAAACATATAAAGGAGAGGATTTCCACAAATTTGTGGATGAGTCTGATGTGGTTACATTTGAGTTTGAACACATAAACAGGGAACTTCTGCAATATGCGGATTCCCAGGGAAAGCTGAGGCCATCCTTCAAATCAGTGGAGTTGAAGATGGAAAGGCACAAGGAAAAACTGTACCTCAGGGAACATGGATATCCACTTGGAGATTTTGAGGTGTGCAATTCGTCCTCAGAAGCAATTGAAACCGCAAACAAATATGACAATTATGTCATAAAGAAGTCTGAAGGCGGATATGATGGGAAGGGACAATTCTACAAGAATAAGATGAATGGTTTCCCGGAAAATGACAGTTCTGTTTTTGTTGTAGAAAAATTCGTTGATTTCCAGTACGAGGCATCCATCATATCCATAAGAGACTATGAGGGGAGAAAATATTCCTATGACCCCTCATATACACTGAACAAAAGCGGAATATTGATAAAAAACAATTCTCCATTGATCGACCAGGATATAACCGCACAGATGAGGGATATTGCGTTCAGGCTCATGGATGATCTGGATTATATCGGCGTCATGGGAATTGAGTTTTTTGTGAAAGATGGCTATGCAATGATAAATGAATATGCCCCGAGGGTTCATAACACGGGCCACCACACCCTAATGGGCAGTTCCATTTCCCAGTTTGAATCTCATATAAGGGCCATCACAGAACTGCCTGTTTCCGAACCTGTAACATATGTGCCATCAGGGATCGTGAATGTAATTGGAACTGAACTTTCTCCTGAACAGGTGAACAGTATCTTGGCATTGGGAAACACAAGAATTTACATGTATGGAAAGTCTGAGGTCAGAAGGAAGAGGAAGATGGGACATGTCTGCGTTGCATCACACAGCAATGAAAGCCTGAGCACGAGCCTGAGTCATGTGATGGATATAATCTACGGAAACGAACTTCACAGGTTCATCTGATGTTGAGATTCTTCTGCATCACCATGTTTGTGATGTCATAGCCGCATTTCTTATACAGTTCTATTGCAGGTGTGTTATGCCCGAAGACATGCAGTAATATGGATGACTGATTCAGTTCCTTTGCCTTCTCTTCCAGAGCGTTCATTATCTGGTACCCATACCCTTTTCCCCTCATGTTCTCATTCACCACTATATCATAGATCCAGATAGTATCATTCACACCATCATGCTTCATTATTGCTATCCATAATATGCCCACATCCCTGTCTCCATCCATTGCAGTATAGAGATAATTGTTCTCCGTCCTGAGTCCATCCTTTAGAAGTTTGTTGAATTCTTCACGTGACCTTTCCAGCGATCCCTCCAGGGGCCAGTTTCCTGCCTTCACCTTTTCGTCAGCGTAGTTCTTCACTGACCAATCCGAATATCTTGAAAATGCTTCCTCATCCATGGGAACAAGTTTTACCATAGATGTTCAGCATAACTGTGCTTAATAATTTTTTTCTTATCTCTTGATCTGGCACATTTTCCAGCAGAATCCACAATGAAAGGTGGAATTAATGTTAATATCATGGGGTTTTATGTTTCACCTTCTTGAAATAGATCAAACCGCCGGAAACTGCTACAGCTGCAACCACTCCGCCAATTATGATGTATACATAGGGGCCACTATAAGGATTTGTTGACTGCCCACCAAGAGGCACGTTTGTGGAATTGAGCAAATCAGAATAGTTACTCAATGTATTTTCATAATGAGTGCTGAAATTTTCTTGTAAGATCAGACCAGAATAGGTTTCCGGGTAAAAAGAGACGTTCATATAATCTGGCTTAGAATTAACTGTCCGAATTGCATAGTATGATACCTGATCAGCAGAATAATTTCCAGATCTTATATTTACGACTTTTCCTGTTTTAACTGTGAAGGTCTGAAAGATGGATTTGTTAATCCATAGTGGTTCCTTCCCGGAATTGAAATAGGATAAAGAGGAGACATTTGCTCCGTTGAAATATGAGGTTCCATTCAGGTGAGATACAAAATTGAGATTGCCACCGTCACCTGTGTGAAGGGACACATAATACACCCCAGAAGAGATGTCAACTTTGGAAATAGAATAATTGTCAAATGTACTGATACCATTGAAGTAGCCTGTATAATTTGCATATGAACCATTGAAAAGCCACACGGGAATGGATGAACTTGAAACTGAAGGGGAAATCTGGTAGCTACCTGGTTTTTGCATGGCATTGTGTGGTAAAGGAGCTATAAACATTAACAAAACTACAAAACTTATGAGAACCATGCTGGTTATTGCTTTATTCATGAAAATATAAACAAGGCATATCTTAAATATTTTTTGAAATTCGAGAGTGAGAAAAATTTCTTGGTGTTACTGATGTGCTCCCTTTATTATTTGGGCAGTTATAAGATAGATGAGGATTTCTAATAACCTCCAAAAAAACACCGTAACATTTATTCATGAAACACGCATGTTACTGTATGAGTAACCTGTTTGATCATGCATTAAGAGAGAAATACAACTCAATGAAGATAAATGATCCATTAGTATTCATCAAGAATGCCATAGACTGGGATGTATTCACACCATTATTGAAGGATCTGTATAGAAATGACACAGATAATGGTGGAAGGCCAAACATACCTGTAAAAACCATGGTAAAAGTATTATTTTTACAGAGCATGTTCAACATGGTTGATGAACAG
>JAKAWU010000005.1:0-509 GCA_021816965.1 Thermoplasmata archaeon
CGATCTTGGATGCAAATCGTTCAGCTAGTTCAGCTGTTCCCCACAAGTGTTGTGAAAGGCTTTGCAATTCGCCATCCGCCTCACGAATATGTGCTATAAATTTCTCTACCATGGTGATACCTAACCATATATCTTTGTAACTACAAATTGAAGCACTTTTTCTATATATAAATCTTTATATCGGAAGTTCCAGCCTCTTTTTTCAAATTTGCGCGAAGGTTTATGAAAATGTTACCCTGTGCATTCTTCATCCTAATATTGTCTATGATTGATTGCACATCTTCATTTATTGCGGGTTTTATCTTAGATGCGCTTGATTCCATTCTTTTTATCTTCTTTCAACGCAGTTCGCTGTAATCCTCATGCTATTACATTCCTCTATCCTTCAATGGCAAAGTCGAGCTTAAAATTCTTTTTCATGAACGTACCTTAATTCTTTAAGTTACACCATCCTATACAAAGAATGAAATAAAAAAATAAAAGGGTGTTCAGAACTGTTCAAGATCGGA
>JAKAWU010000005.1:519-38303 GCA_021816965.1 Thermoplasmata archaeon
AATCCTCACTGAGGCTGATTCCACATCATCGCACATTCACCTATGCTTCAATGGGAGAATCGGGCTTAAAATTCTTTTTCATGAAAGTATCTAATTCTTTTGGTTTTATCATCCTTTGCAAAGCATGAAATGTAAAAAATAAAAGGGTGTTCAGAACTGTTCAGACTCTGTAGATTGTGCCATTGCCACAGTGGAACTTTCTGATCCACTTATGATCTGCATCACCTGGTCAAAGTAACCTGTTCCGACGAAACTCTGGTGTTTCAGGGCCCCATAGCCTCTCGGCTCCATTTCCAGTTCCTTCTCCTGCAGCGTAGAATATGCAGCCATCCCATGCTCCCTGTAATTGTCTGCAAGCTCAAACATAGAAAAGTTCAGCGCATGAAATCCTGCAAGCGTGATAAACTGGAACCTGTATCCCAATTTTCCAAGCTCATCCTGAAACCCCTCAATCTCTTCAGGAGAAAGATGCTTCTTCCAGTTGAATGATGGAGAGCAGTTGTAAGCCAGCAACTTTCCGGGGAATCTCGAATGAACAGACCTTGCAAAATTCCTTGCCTGGTCAATGTCCGGGCTTGAAGTTTCAAACCAGAGCATGTCTGAATAGGGTGCATATGCAAGGCCCCTGCTTATGCATGCTTCCAAGGAACCATCATACTGGTAGAATCCCTCTGCAGTTCTTGAATTTCCTATGAACTCATGATCCAAAGGATCTATGTCATTGGTGATGAGCTTTGCAGAAAGTGCATCAGTCCTGGCAACTATAACAAGTGGTATACCGAGCACATCTGATGCAAGCCTTGCAGAAACAAGGTTCCTGATGAAGCTTGATACAGGTATGAGGACCTTTCCTCCCAGATGCCCGCATTTCTTTTCAGATGAAAGCTGATCCTCCAGGTGTATGCCTGCAGCACCCGCCTCAATCATGGACTTTGTAAGTTCAAAGACATTCAGTGGCCCCCCAAAACCCGCCTCTGCATCAGCCAATATGGGCACGAAGCTTTCCTTTTTCACACCGTTCATTGCGCATATGACATCCTCCCTCTGGAAAGCGTTGTTGATCCTCTTTACGAGCATGGGAACGCTGTTGCTCGGATAGAGGCTCTGATCAGGATATGTATGCCCTGCAAGGTTTGCGTCTGCAGCCACCTGCCACCCGCTCAGGTAAACAGCCTCAAGGCCCGCCCTGACCATCTGCACTGCCTGGGTTCCGGTCATGGCCCCAAGTGCTTTGATATAATTCCCTCCATTCATGAGATTCCACAATCTTATGGACATTTTCCTGCTTATGGTGTGCTCAACATTCATGCTTCCAGAAATCTTCCTCACATCATCTTCCACGTAGGGCCTCACTATGCCATCCCATCTTCCTTGGGGCAGTGTTTCTCTGTATTCAATCACAGGAAACCCTCCTTTTTCAGTATTTCCTCATAAGCAGGAATGGTCAGGAATTCCACGAATTTCTCCCCGAGGACAAGTTCCATAAAAATACTCACTGCTGCATCCAGATCAGGATTTTTTTCAAGCTTTCCCGCCTCTTCGTAGATGACTTTCTTCACAAAATCCTGGTTGATTTTGATTCCAGACTCAGTGGTTTCACCATGCCTGATCCACTGCCAGAGCTGTGCCCTGCAAATTTCAGAAG
The DNA here is from genome assembly GCA_021816965.1 of Thermoplasmata archaeon. Taxonomy (GTDB): domain Archaea; phylum Thermoplasmatota; class Thermoplasmata; order Thermoplasmatales; family Thermoplasmataceae; genus Cuniculiplasma. The sequence goes on from JAKAWU010000005.1 coordinate 2,165, forward strand.
TTGCAGCATCTTCCATGAGGTTGTAAAGCGGAACAGCACCCTTTCCTCCTATCCAGGCCTCAAGGTATCTTATTCCAACCCTTACATTGGCCCTCACACCATTCTCCGTGATCCTTCCTTTAACCGGTGCAATTAGATCATCCCTTGAGATGGAAGTGTTCTTCTTCAGGGAGATCTGGTTTCCTGTTTTCATATGAATATGGAAAGCTTCTCTTGCTACAGGAACAAGTCCAGGATGTGCAACCCATGTCCCGTCATGCCCGTTCTTCACTTCCCTCTCCTTATCCTCCCTTACCCTGCCCATGGCAATCCTGTTCTCCTCTTCATTTCCTTTCACAGGTATGTATGCGGACATTCCACCCATGGCATGAACACCCCTCCTGTGGCATGTGCTGATCAGGAGGTTTGAGTAAGCAAGGAGGAACCCCCTGTCCATTGTAACTTCCGACCTGTCGGGAAGAACAAAATTCCCGTTTGATCCAAGTTTCTTGATGTAGCTGAAAATATAGTCCCATCTTCCACAGTTCAGGCCCAGAGAATGCTCCCTTGCCTCATACAGTATCTCATCCATCTGGAAAGCTGCAGGAAGAGTCTCAATGAGGAAAGTGGCCTTAATGGTTCCGGGGCTGATCCCCATGTATTTTTCAGAGAAGGAGAATATACTGTTCCAGAGCCTTGCCTCCAGGTAACTTTCTGTTTTTGGTATGTAAAATGCAGGAATGAGGGATTGTAAAATCATTTCCATTGCATTGTTGAAGAGAAAAACGCCAAAATCAAAGAATGCTCCGGGCAACGGAACACCATCCACCTTCACATGGAACTCATCAAGGTGCAGCCCCCTTGGCCTGACGAAGAGTATGGCAGTTTTTTCATTCATGCTGTATGCCTTCCCTTCATCGGAGGTGTATGATAGTTTTTTCCTCACAGCTTTGTAGAGATTCTCCTGTCCTTTCAAAAGAAGTTCCCAGTATGGCGACTGTGCATCCTCAAAATCAGACATGTAAACGTTGGCCCCTGAATTGAATGCATTTATCACCATCTTTGCATCTGAGGACGGGCCTGTTATCTCAACACTTCTGTCATCAAGGTATGCTGGAAAAGGACTTGCCTTCCAGTCACTCTCCCTTATGGATGCAGTTTCTTCAAGGAAATCTGGCAGAATGCCTTGATCAAGCTTTTCCTGCTCCTTCTTTCTCTGAATGAGAAGCTTATTCCTCTCCTCCGTGAAATTTCTGGAGAGTTCTGATAGAAAAGCAAGGCATTCCTTACTCAGAAGAATATCTTTGAAGACGTTGGTGCTTGGGGCCACCTGTATATCCGAATTCAATTTCTGATCTGCCATTAGCATCAAATATACATACGGTACGTATATTTAATTATATCTATGTGAATAAAAATACAAATGTACATAGATAATAATAAATATGTATTTTACATATTATAGATGAAACTGGTATGAAAGATGTAAGGAAGTTGCAGATAACTGCCAATGGAACATACATTGTCACAATTCCCAAGGCATGGGTGGACAGCCTTGGTCTTACTAAAGGCGATCCACTTAGTCTTTCCTTGCAGGGAAATGAAATATCCATAACTCCAGTCCTTCGGAAACAGCAGAGCATAGAGTCGAGATCAATTTCAGTGGAAGATTTCACTGATGCAAGGCTTCTGGAAATGTGCATAACCTCCTCATATGTTGTGGGGAATGACATAATGGAGGTAAAATCAGGGAAGGAATCCGGGCATGAATGGAAATCATGGGTCAGGGAATCACTGGATGGCCTTCTCGGGGTTGAGATATCCGAGGAGTATTCCACAAGGATCATGCTTCAGAATCTCATAGATCCTTACAAGTTCGATCTTGTGGGAGAGTTATCCAAATTCATGAATAATTCCATGGCGGTTCTGTTGGATTCAATTCACGCATCCGGAGATCTTCGTGAAGATCTTGCCAGTGATGCATTCAGGAGGGGAAAGGAACTGATCAAGTCTTACAGGTTCCTCATGAGGCTCGCGTCTCTTGCATCAAGATCTATTGAACTAAGGGAAAAATATGGATTCAAAACCATCCAGAAACTTATGATATCTGTCATAGCCATAAGGGAGATGGGAAGGATATCTTACTATTCAATGAGGACTGCACAGCATGTCACGGAGATTGGCAACGTTCTGAGCCCTGAGTTTACAGGCCTTCTGGAAAGCATGGCTTCCCACACAGTTGAGATGTCTTTGAAAGCATTTGATTCCCTGAAAGGAAACGACATCAAGAAAGCATCAGAGGTGCTGGAAATGATGAAAAAAGTCAGGAAGATTTTCGCCCAGATTCATGAGATGGAGAATGACCTTCCAGCACAGGACAGGTTACCCATGACTCTAATCATAAGGGGGATCAGGGCCATAGCAGGTTACGCGGTGGCCCTTGCTGATGATTCGGTTCTGAACATATATGCATGAGTTAAAGCAGTATTCCCTTTTCCATCCACTCCTGAAAAGTTCAGGATCAGGGAATATGTATTTCCATGCTGATCAAAACTCGGTTTTCCTGCCATTATACTCATTAAAAATATTGAAAAATGATGCTGAGGATTTTACCTGTTGTACCTGATTTCTTTACCTATATTATAGGAATAAACATGGCTGGTTCCGGACGTGAAAAGTTTATATTTTTTCAGATAATGTACTCAAGGTATTATGAATTCAAGGCAGAGAATTCGCATCACGGTTTTCAGGGCGAACAGCCCGGATGAGGAGGAAAAATGGACCGTAAGACAGAGATTTCAAATCACATCTGTCAGGAACAGGTACACTGTTAAGAATGCGCTGGTTGGCTGGCTCATAATTTTCACTATGTTTGGCCCCTTAGAATATTACCTTTACAACTTTGCGGGATACAGTCTCTATTATGCACTCTTCCAGGGTATTCTTGTGGCATCGCTTTCCCCGTCAATTTTAATCATTTATCAAAGGTTCAGGGGATCGAATGTAAAAGCAAGTTCTCCAATGGATATTTCCGTTGAGAAATAACATCATCTCCTATTTCAAGCATAGTTCGCTCTTCTTTCGATAAATTGCATGTCGCTGCATACTATCTTATAACTTATCCAAAGTATTCCTCTTGAAACACTCTTAGCAGGAAAGCCGCTGAACCTGCGATAAGGAAGAATTTCATCTGTCTCATTTCATATGAAATGGCATGATAAGCAAATATAATTTAAGCATTCGGCATTCAGAGGCATGATCATTGACGGTGAGAGTCTCGATCTTGACTCTGTCTACAGGGTCTGTTTTCTCGGGGAAAAAGTTGAAATTTCAAATGAGGCAGAGAGGAGAATCAGGGAAGGAAGAGAATCGCTCCTGAAAATAATTGAAGATGGAAGGACTGTATATGGAGTTAATACAGGTTACGGCAGCCTGCTTAATGTGAAGATCAGCAGGGAAGATTCAGAAAAACTGCAGCTCAACCTCATAAGGAGCCATTCCAGCGGTTCAGGAAAACCTCTGTCTGTAGAAAAGGTCAGGGCCATGATGCTTGTTAGGGCAAACAGCCTCTGCAGGGGGTATTCCGGCATATCCACAGATCTTGTAAACAAGATACTTGAAATTCTGAACAGCGGGGCATATCCCTTTGTTCCAGAATATGGCTCAGTGGGGGCCAGCGGAGACCTTGCGCCACTTGCCCATCTCTGCCTTGCCCTCATTGGAGAAGGGGAGATGATGGTGGATGGCGCGAGAGCAGAAGCATCAACTGTGCTTGGGAGACTTGGGATAAAGCCATACAGGCTGAGGGAGAAGGAGGCAATCTCATTCATCAATGGAACATCTGCAATCACCGGCATAGGATCAATAGAACTCATACGGGCGAAGATGAACCTGTCGCTTGCAGCACTTTCATTCATCCCGGTAATGGAGGCGTTGAAAGGAACATCAAAGGCATTCTCACCATGGGCCCTTGAAACAAGAAAACAGAAGGGCCAGATTAAAGTTGGGAGATTGCTGTATGAGGTGCTTCAGGGGAGCCAGAGGATCATAGAACAGGACAGGATCAAGGTTCAGGATGCATACACCCTGAGATGCACTCCACAGGTATATGGTGCTGTTCAGGACACCATCAGGTATGTTGAATCTGTTATGGTATCTGAAATGAATTCCACAACAGACAATCCTCTCATCAAAGGGGAGGAATACATATCATGTGGAAATTTCCATGGAGAGCCTGTTGCACTTGTTTCTGATTTCCTCGCAATCGCCCTTACTGATCTTGGAAATATGATAGAAAGAAGGCTTGCAAGGATCACCGACTCATCACTGAGTGGCCTCGATCCGTTTCTTGTAAAGAACAGCGGACTCAATTCAGGCTTCATGATAGGACAGTATTCAGCTGCTGCACTTTGCAACAGGAACAAGATACTGGCATATCCGGGTTCAGCAGATTCAATTCCAACCTGTGCAAACCAGGAGGATCATGTGAGCATGGGAGCGAATTCAGCGCTGAAGCTTGAGGAGATTAACACAAACATAAGACGAATCATAGCAACGGAAATGGTCATGGGGGCCCAGGCAATGGACCTATCACCTGATGGGTACTCAGCCCTTTCAGTCGAACTTCATGATATCATAAGGAAGCATATTGAATATCTTCATGAGGACAGGCCTGTATACCGGGACTTTGAAAAAATGGAGATGCTGATGGAATCTGAAGAGTTCAGATCCATGCTGGAAAAAATTGAAGGAATATGGCATTGAGCATGAAATCATGATTTTATTGCCACAATTATGATTCTTTTCTTTTCAAAACTCATTTTCTCCCTGTCCAGTCCTGCATTGTTTAGATCAATGTCACTTTCGCCTGCAATCAGCTTCATTGCTTCAAGATCTTCCTTCCCTCCGATCTTCACTGGATAAAGCCATTTTTCATAAGTATAGGGTTCAGCCATTATGATCTCCCTGAATATTTTAAATCCGTTGTCAGCAAGGAACTCCTTCCACTGAGAAGCAGTGGGTGCATAGAAATGGCTGGGATCTCTTATAATTTCAAGTCTGTTCCTGATATCCTTCCTGTCTTCTTCATTTCTAATCATGTCCACTATGCCTATTTTTCCACCCTTCTTCAGTATCCTGTTTGCTTCCTTAAGGAATCGATTCTTATCATGAAAATGATGTGCAGCTCTTCTGCATGTTACCATATCAACGCTCTCATCTTTCAGTGGCGTAGTTTCAACACTGGATTCAACAAATTCTACATTTTTGAGATTATTTTCCAATGCAAGTTTTTCAGCCTTTTCCAGCATATGCCTTGTTCCATCGATTGCATACACCTTGTTGCATCTTTTTGCGAATTCAATTGCTGTAAACCCTGTTCCGGTGGCCATGTCAGCACATTTCTGATCCATTTCCGGTTTCATCAGTTCCACAAACTGGAAAAGGTCATCCCCCTTTGCATGGGAAGAACTTTTGGCATATTCATCTGCATGGGCCCCAAAAAATTCCTTATAGAGTTCATCTTTTTTCATGCAGGGAAATGCTACAAAAATACTTACGAATTTTTGATCTCCAGCAACGTTTATATAAAATAATTAACGCTTCCAATTCTATGTCATTTTGAAATTGTCCCTGTCTTCCAATTTCAACCATCCATCCTGCGATCCACGAAAACTCTTTCCATGCATCTTTGCAGTGTTCAGTTCACTGCAAAAAGTCTCTCTTATGATTATATTTTGTTACTCGTTATTTAATTACAGTCAGGTTTCAAGTTCAGGAAAATACCAATCCTTTCATGATTTGATGGGCACAACAATCCACATGTTTTCAGGTATTCCTATAACCGGACTTGTTTCAGTCTCATAGAGCATCCCCTCTCCAAGTTCCAAATGAACGTCAACAAAGAAACCTGTTATCCCAAACCCTCGATAGAACTTGCCATCTCCCGCACCTCCTTTTGAAAGCACTATGGCCCCAGCAGAATTTCCGATTATGACGCCCTTGAAATCCCGCAATTTATTCTGTATGGACTTTAAATTCATCTCTTGGTACAATATTCCAGGGTCCCCTCCTGGGAGATAGATCACATCTACTGAGGAGAATTTCTTCTCCGACTGTTCGTAAGTATCTTCTCTTTTCAGAAAATATACTGATTTAAACCCACAATCTGAGAAGTAGTCAAACAATATATGTGCGTATTCCATTTCTTTTTCTGCAGATTCCTGAGTCCACGGAATTACCAGTATTCCCTTTGTTGAAGACAGTTCAGCAACTGCAAGAAAAAGTGATTCGTTGGTCCGGTTCCTGACATCCTCTCCTCCCTGTAAAATGATCGTCTGTGAACTCATAATATGTTAAGGAGCTGAAATACTAAAAGAATTCGTATCTTTCGCAGTCTTAAGCCTTTACTATTTGGAGCGGAAATTTCTCTCTCTCAACACACGGCTCTGTCCGTCGGCAGGCAGAAATGAGAGAGATTGGATAATATATGGCTTAATACGTGCCTTCCGCCCAGGAATTTCCGCGTGTAGAGTCGATCCATCGGAAATGGGTGTTCCTTTCATGAAGGTATCTCTCCACGATCTCATCTAAACAGTTGTGCATGCATTGAAGGAACTGCGTATTGATCTTAGCAATCTCATCAATGTTTGTTTTTCTTCCTCTGTTTTTTATGAAAAAAGTGGTAACCAAATCTATGTTGGTATCACATTTACAACGGAAACTGAAGGTTGATACGAATAGAGATTGCCTCCGTTTCCATAGAAATGTACAGTCTGTGAGGATTGATAAATATAGATTTGAAAGTTGCTTCCAGCCGCATAGCTATATGGTTGGTTACCAATCTCAAAAATGTTAAGGTTTAATTTTTCTGCCACAACAACTGATATTGAGGTAAAAGCTGATGCCAGTGTTGTCAGAAGTCCAACTTCTGCAAAAGTCAATGTGACAGCGTTCATCACATCTTCTACCGAAGAAGCTATTGGGATAATACCGGTAACAGCATTGATGGCAAGGGCCACACCAAGTGCTGCTGAAAAAACGCCAACTCCCTTTTCTGCGCTTTGCAAATAATCATTGGCGTTGTTGGATTCATTCGCATAATAGGACAAATTGAAACGGGAATAGACATCACCGGCATTTAACTGATATGCTTTCACCGATGAGATTCCAAGCATATTGACTGTCGCTGACCAGTAATTGGAAGTTTCAGATGCATTTCCATTATTAGCTAAATTATAAGGGTGATTTAACTTCACTTGTGGATTTTTTGCCCCAACAATCTGAATGTTCGTTTCATTGGCCCCAGGCGTTGCTACGCAATAATAACTTGTGCCGTCATTATACCAATAGGTTGAAATATAGTACGGCGTAAATTCCAATGCTTCGAACGATACATTGGTTATGTAGTTGATTGATGTGTTATTTGTCTGGCTATTCGAATCTATAGCAAGGGGGGGAGAGTATGGGAGAGTTGCATTATATGAGGATGTTGTAGACTGAAATGTTCCAGATTCTCCCTGTGTGTGTTGGGCAGAGTTGAATCTCAAAGTTATATTTGCATTCAAATAGGTTGAAACCATGGAAAATAGTGAGTTTGAAGGCAAGCTCATACTGGAATAAAGCAGGGGAAGAATCCCTGTCCATGTATCGATCTTAATGTTCTTGTCCACTACAGAGGGGGTGCATGGGTTGGTGTTTCCGGTATTGCCTCCACCACCACCTATCTGTCCGAAATTTTTCTCCTTCAAAGTATTCAAAATATTGCTTACATTCATTTTTTTGACAAAATCAGGTTTTGAAAGGTTGAAATGGAGAGTGCTATTAAAAGTCAACGGACTCATTCCATTATAGAATTTGTATGAAGCTAAACTATTGAACATTGGGTTGAATGGAGAGTATTCAATGTTGTTGAAATAGTTGAAACCATAGAGAGTTCCATTCCTTATGTATGAATAAGTGGCTTCTTCGGTGACCGATACATTATATCCATCTGATGGGATCACATTTCTCCACGATTTTGCTATTTTCTGTATCGTGTCGTTCACATATCCTTTTACTATTCCCTTGCTATTTGATCTCCCGTTAAACACATCCTGGATATAAGGGTTGCTTGAGAGGTTATATGTTAAGTTTTTATGTCCAAGGTCCCCTCCAGTCAAAATCCAGTCTGGATTCGCGGATAAAAGAGTGACACTTGCATTCGATAGGTTATAATTAAATCCTGATTTTGCATAATTTGATGGGTTTGATGATGCACCAGCAGGAATCCCAGACAGTGAAACGTTTATATTGACAGGCAATCCCTTTGTTGAATTGGCGTAAGAGGTTTCATAATTATATATTATAATAAAAGATGATGCGGTAATGATTATAGCAGCGAAAAAAGCAAACACCAATTTCTTTTTTTCTTTGGGGGCATTCATCATTTTTGTATAGAAAAGAATGTTATATAATATTTGATATTTATTTCAGGTTTAGAGTAAATCTGTCTACTCCTGTTCTTGAGACTCTTCTATCTCTGATCGAGTTGATATTCTTAATACCCATAAACCAGTGTTGGCCAGGGATATCGATATTTCTATGGACAGGAAAGAGTTCAAACGCTTTGAAATCCTTTTACAGTCCATGCGATATCAGGAGACCTTCCTGTTCACATCAGTAATAATTTGGAATCATTGAAAGAAGAAAATATGGTTATGTTAGGAAAAACTTGTTTGCCAGTTCTATTAAGGTGGGGACTATATTTCCTGATTCGTAAACTGTTTTTTCACGGTAGAGTAGAATGATGATAAAGTTAAAATAAAAAATCTAATCATTTTTGGAAGAGATTATATAGGGAATTTTATTGTTGATAAATGCGCGTGACTGTGAGGAAAGAAAATAGAGTTGTTAATATGCCAAGAAGAAATAATAAAATCCTCAAAGACAATGAAATAGTCTTTACTATATTAAGCGTAATATAGGTGTTTTATCCAAGCGTCAATTATGTGAAAAAGATTCATTCTTACATCATAGATAGTTAGGGGGGAATACCAGGAATACTTTCCGAGAGTCTTCTCGAATCCGCCATAGATAGACCCAAAACAAAAATAAGTGGATATGAACCTTACTCGGATGTTGTGAGGAAGGCGATTGCTCTGAGCTATGCTATTATATCTTGGCACCCTTTTTTGGACGGAAATAAAAGAACTGCCGTTTATATTTTGGGGGATTCTCTTTACACGAACTGGATCAATATTTCAATTCCAGTATATATGGCTAAATACACAATTTCCGTTGCAATGGGAGAGAACTCTTCGAGACATATGAGCGAGGATGAGTTTTATAAAAAAATATTGCCCCTCTGCTCCAGAAACATTATAGTAAAATTTTTAAAGGACATTCGATATAAGAACTGGACTATATTTCGGTTTAGAGTGGCTATGAAGTTTGGATATATCATGTTTAACTATCTGAATGATATGGTCAAATCCCAAAACTCGCGTTCCTCCAAAAAATATTTCCAATACCTTATCAACCATACAAAAAATTTTGAAAACTTGTTCGAGTTTTTATTTTCAAGACCAATAGACTGGTACGGAGCTGGAGATTTGAATATTTTCCTTAATAGAATAAGGGAAATAGAAGAAAGGAGAAAACAGGGTTATCCGAAGGAAGATATTTTACCTCCATCCGACGAGGAAGGAGACTATATTTCAGATATTTCCTGATTCGTAAACTGTTTTTTCACTAAATCTTTATATATAGTTTTACATTCACCTGAAAAGGACCATACACTTATGGCAATGCTTCGGCAACCAAAGCCAACGTCTCAATATTTTGAGTTCTATGGCAGGTGTAACGGTTAAAGGTGATAAAGAATGTCTACGCCACATCATCCCAGAAGGGGATCTATTGGATACTATCATAGAAAGAGAAAGCCCGGTCTAAAATCCAGCATCCGCAGTTGGCCTGAGATTGAAGGAAATCCCAAGATTCAGTCCTTTGCAGGATATAAAGTTGGAATGACCCATGTTGAAATGGTCGACTACAGGAAGGCCAGCACGACTGCAGGAAGGAACATAATGGCAGCAGTTACTGTTGTGGAAGTTCCTCCTGCGAAAGTAGTTGCCATGAGAGGTTACAGGGAATCGGAGGACGGGCTGAGAATTGCTTACGAGAAATGGGCAGATAACCTCGATAAGAGTATATTCAAGGTCATACTTGAGTCAAAGGAGAGAAAGGAAAGTGCAGTTCCTGACGATATATGTGAAGTCAGGGTCATAATGATGGTCACGCCTGAGGAGATAACAGGTGTTCCAAAGAAGGTACCCGAACTCTACGAAACAAGAGTTGGTGGGTCCAATATCGAAGCAAGGCTCAAATATGCACAGGACAAGCTTGGAAAGGAAGTATTATTCACTGATTTCTCAAAGACTGGAAATTTTGTCGATGTTATTTCAGTCACTAAAGGTAAAGGTTTTACGGGCCACGTTGAAAGATTCGGTGTCAAGCTGCTTCCAAAGAAAAACAGGAAACACAGAAGAATGATCGGTACACTTGGCCCATGGCATCCAGACTGGGTGAGATGGCAGGTACCACAGGCAGGACAGATGGGTTCACACCAGAGGACACAGCATAATATGAGAGTTTTAAAATATGCAAAATCACAGGGAAATGATGACATAAATGTTAAGGGCGGATTTGTCAACTATGGTCTCGTAAGAACAAATTATGTTCTGGTTCATGGTTCAATTCCAGGTTCCATAAAGAGGCTTATAAAGTTCAGGGACCCTGCCAGACAGAAATCACCATCTGTGGACAACATACAGCTTGCATACGTCTCAAGAGAATCAAAGCAGGGTGATTAAAAATGAAGACGCAGATATATTCAACAAACGGAGAAAACAAGGGCGAGATAGATATCCCTGAAGTTTTCAATGCACAGATCAGGGATGACATTCTGAAGAAAGCTTTCAGGATCATTTCTCTTTCAAACAGGCATCCATATGGTTCTTCCCCACTGGCAGGAACAAGAAGGGTTGGAGCAACATCAAGGCCGGGAATGGGAATTTCAAGAATGCCAAGGGTTGCCGGAAGCTCAAGGGCAGTCCAGCTCGGTAGCACAAAGGGAGGAAGAAGTCCTCACTCACCAAGATCCACTAAGAATCTTATACTTAGGATAAACAAGAAGGAAAAAGCCATCGCATGGAAATCAGCACTGGCAATGACGGCAGACCCGGAGGCTGTAAAGATCAGGGGACATGTATTCAGGCAGGATCTTTCATTCCCCATTGTGGTTGAAGATGAGATGGATAGTATAGATAAATCAAGAGATGCAATGGTTTTCCTTCAGTCCATAGGCGTATGGGATGATGTGGAGAGATCCAAGAATGGAACAAAGATCAGGGCAGGAAGAGGAAAGATGAGGAACAGGAGATACAGGACACCAAAAAGCCTGCTCATTGTCACTGAAAATCCTGCAAAGCTGAAAGCATTCAGGTCATTCTCAGGAATAGATGTTGCATACTCAGACAACATATCCATATCCAAACTGGCTCCAGGAGGAGTTGGAGGAAGACTGGTAATCTATACGGAATCAGCCTTCAAGAAAATAGGGGGTGTACAGTGATGGATTACATAATATCACCAGTAGCAACAGAAAAAACCATGATAAACGGGCAGAAGGAGAACAAGCTCACATTCATAGTTAGAAGGGAGGCAACAAGAGATGCCGTTGCACAGGAAGTTGAGAGAAGGTTCGACGTGAAGGTTGTTCGGGTGAACATAATGATCACGAAGAAGGGAAAGAAAGCAATAGTGAAACTTTCCGAGAAATACAATGCAGAGGAAATAGGGGAGAGAATAGGAATATATTGAGGTGCAGTAAATGGGTAAGCGTATAATTCCACAGAGAAGAGGAAAAGGAGGGCTGACATACAGGAGTCCGAGCCACAGGCATGTTGCCCCCATGAGAATACCATCAGATGGTACATACACAGTAAGGGACATAATTCATGCACCGGGAAGAACCGGGCCCGTTCTTGTATTATCAGACGGAAATGGAAAAAAGGAATATCAGATAGCATTCAACGGAGCCTTTGTTGATCAGAAGATAACTGTTGGCAAAGTTGACAGCGCAAATACAGGGGACTCAACATATCTTGGCCTCATACCGGACGGCTCGTTGGTGTACAATATTGAGACCGTTCCCGGAGACGGAGGAAAACTTTGCAGAACAGCAGGTTCTGCTGCACAGGTAATAAGCCATGGTGAAATGGTTTCAGTCAAGCTTCCATCAGGTGCCATAAAATCCATACACCCCCAGTGCAGGGCCTCAGTGGGCTATGTTGCAGGGGCAGGAGCAAAGGATATACCTATCCTGAAGGCAGGAAGGAGAGTCCACTATTACCAGAGCAAGGCAAAGAGACCATTCAGTGTCAGGGGAGTAGCAATGAACGCAATCAACCACCCCCATGGAGGAGGTAACCACCAGCATGTGGGAAGGGCAAGCACAGTTGGAAGGGGAACACCGCCGGGCAGGAAGGTAGGGCGTCTCTCACCGCAGAGGAGGAAGGTTAAATGACCACTAACAGACAGGCATCAGCAAAATCCATAAGAAGAAGATCAAGAAAATCGCAGAAGGTAGCACTGGGAAGATCAAAGGAATTCAAGTTCAAGGGGCTCACCCTTGAAGAACTCCAGAACCTGGACAGGGACGCTCTCCTTAAGGTTCTTCCTGCAAGGGCAAGAAGAAGTATGAAAAGAGAAATGGGCCCTGACCAGAAGATACTCCTGAGAAGACTCATAAAAACAAACAGGGAACTCAAGACTCATGTCAGGGACATGATCATACTTCCGAAATTTGTTGGAAAAATAGTTCAGGTTCATAATGGAAAGGAATACGTCAAATTTGAGATAAAAGCAGAGATGATAGGCCACTATCTTGGAGAATTTGCACTCACAAGAAAAGGTGTAAAACATTCAGGACCTGGTGTGGGAGCCACAAGATCGTCAAAGTTCATGCCATTGAAGTGATGTGAAATGAAAGGATATTCAATAGAAGAAATACCGGAAAAAACCGCAATTGCGTTAAAGAAGAACTGCAATATATCCGTGAAGGACTCGGTCAATGTTGCACACAACATCAGGGGCATGATGCTTTCGGATGCAGTGGATTTCCTCAACCTTGTACTGAAGAAGGAAAAGCCTGTGAAATATTTCAGGTATCTTGATTCAGTATCTCACAGGAAGGGGGCAGGGCCCGGAAGATATCCGGTGAAGGCTTGCAAGAGTTTCCTGCAGCTTCTTGAAAATGTGGAGTCAAATGCAGAATTCAAGGGCCTGAATACAGACTCTCTCAGGATTCTGCACATCACGGCAGACAAGGGAACAATGCTGAAGAGATACACGCCAAAGGCATACGGAAGGGCAGGGGCGAACAACAGGGACATGGTCAATCTTGCAGTGGTAGTCAAAGAGGTCGAGGAAGAATGAAGGAAAGAAAGTTCATCAACGAGAACATAAAAAGGCTTCTCGTATTAGAATATATCATGAAAGAGACTGACAACGCTGGATTTGGCGGAATGGAAATGAAGAGAAACCTTCTGGACACATCCATAAGGCTCACAGTGAACAAGCCTGGGCTTGTAATAGGAAGAAGAGGTTCAAAGGTTCAGGAAATTGAGGAAACACTGAAGAACAGATTTCACATTGAAGCTCCAAGAATCGAAGTCATGGAGGTCAAGAATCCAGATCTCAATCCTCAGATAGTGTCTAAGAAGATTGCGATGTCGCTTGAAAAGGGATGGGCATACAGGAAGGCAGGCAACACAGCGCTCAGAAGAATTATTGAAAGCAACGCCAGGGGCGTTATGATCAGGATAGGCGGAAAAATATCTGGAGAAAGGGCAAGGTCCCAGAAATTCTTCTACGGTTCAATAAAATATTCAGGAGAACCTGCAAGGTCAGGAATTGGATACGGGTACTCTGTTGCAAAGCTCAAGCTTGGAGCAATAGGCGTCACCGTAAGGATACTCAACCGTGACTACAGACTTCCGGATGATATTACAGTAAGGAAGGAAAACTTGAAAAGAGAGGTGAAAACAGATGTCGGAACTGAAAGCAAAGTCCTTGAGAACAATGAGCAGAACTGAGAGGGATGAGAGGATGAAGGAACTTCAGGAATCACTTCTGAAGCAGAGAGCTAGTGTGGCCATGGGAGGCGCACCGCTTAACCCGGGTCTTATAAAATCACTGAGAAGGCAGATAGCCAGAATAGAAACAGTAAACCATTTGGAGGAAACAAAAAAATGAAGGATAAGAATTTCACCGGTATTCCAAAAGAACTACAGCCATGGGATGGTTTCACCAGAGACACCCAGGCTGTGAAGATAACTGTGGATAAGAGAAGATATGGTAAGAATGTAACAATAATCGAAGGCATCGATCCAAAACTGGAAAACGTTGACGATATTGCCAAATTGCTCAAGAAGAAGGTGGCATCAGGCGGAACAGTGAAGGATGGAAGAACCATAGAACTTCAGGGAGACCATAGGGATACGGTGAGGAAATACCTCGAAGAGATGGGATTTAGGACAGAGGTCGTGGGTTGATGTTTGAACTGGTGAGTGCTGAATATTTGGGAAAAAGGATAGAGGTTGTTGAATCTTCAATGACAGGCTTGAAGGGCATATATGGAACGGTCACGGGCGAATCAAAAAATATGTTTCGCATCAGGACAGATAAAGGTGAGATAAACGTTCCAAAGAAGGTATGCCTCTTCTCCATAAAAATGGATTCCGGATATTTCAGGATTCACGGAAAATTCATATGTCTCAGGCCCGAGAACAGATTGAAAGATGCAGAAAGAATACTGAAGAACATGAAGAAGGTGAACTAATTGGTGATAAACATAGGATTTGATATACCGGTTCCAGAGAAAGAATGCCATGACAAGAAATGTCCATTCCACTCAGGACTCAGTGTAAGGGGAAGAATGCAGAGAGTTAAGGTGGTATCAACCGGCATGATAAACAGTGCGGTTGTACAGAGAGAATTCAGAAGATTCAACAAGAAATACGAGAGATATACAAAGAGCATATCAAAATATCATGTGCATCTCCCGGAGTGCATTGAAGTGAACAACGGAGATGAGGTAATCATGGTTGAATGCAGGAAACTGTCAAAAACAGTTTCACATGTCATAATCGGGAGGGTTCCGAAATGAAAGGCATAGCAGGCAGACAGAGCAGGGGGCTTCCACTCGGGGCAGTAGTGCCATGCGCTGACAACAGTGGCGCAAAGATGATCAGCCTCATAGATGTAAAGGCATATCACGGTGTTGCAAGGAGGGTTCCTGCAGCAGGCGTTGGAGACATGTTCATAGCAAGTGTCAAGAAAGGTGGCCCCGAAATGAGGGCAAAAGTGGTCTACGCAGTCATCATAAGGCAGAGGAGGCCATACAGGAGAGCTGACGGTTCACTGATATCCTTCGAGGAGAATGCAGCAGTTCTCGTGACACCTGAAGGCGAGGTAAGAGGATCTGAGATCAAGGGGCCAGTTGCAAGGGAAGCAGCAGAGAGATGGCCAAGGATAGCTGCCATAGCATCCACTATAGTTTAAAGGTGAAAAGGATGATCAACAAGGTTAAGGTAACACTTTCCAAAGAACTCAGGCATAAACTGGGAATAAGGCATTTCCCCATATCCAGGGGAGACATGGTAAAGGTAGTCAAGGGAAACAGGAAAAACGAGGGCGGAAAAGTATCATCAGTAGACCACAGGCATGGAATGGTGGTCATTGACGGCATCAACATGGCCAAGGCGGACGGAAAGGAAAAAGCATATCCAATTGCACCAGAGAAGATCGTAATCACAAAACTTGATTTCACGCTGCCTGAGAGAGAGGAAATGCTCAAGGCGATGGCAGCAAGAAAGAATATACAACTTTCAGAAGAGGACATAAAGGAAACAATGGTTGAACCCACACCTGAGCCACTTCCTGAAGAGGATGCAGCAGAACAGGTGGATGAAACATCGGAAGAGGACGTTTCTGAACTGGAATCTGAAGAATCAAGTGAGGAATCGGATCAGGAGGAGGAAGAAAATGATAACAAAGAGTAAAAGAGACATGCTCCCAAGAGTTGTCAAGATACCAAGGAAGGAGTACTTCTGGGGTGTTTCAGCGACACCTGGTGGACACAGGAAGGATCAGTCATTGCCAATGCTTCACCTGCTAAGGGATTATCTTTCAGTTGGAGACAAGGAGAGGGAGATATCAAGAATACTTACCAAGGGACTTGTACAGCTGGATGGGAAGGTCATAAAGGAGAAGAGAAGGGGCATTGGATTTATGGATGTAGTTTCACTGCCATCCATAAAGAAACAGTACAGGATCATATATGACAAGCTTGGAAGGCTTGTTCCCGTGGAGGAGACAGAGGAAGGAAGCAAGCTCAAGCCAAGAAAGGTGGTCAACAAGGTCACGGTCAAGGGAGGAAAATCCATGCTTGTGTTCCATGACGGGACAAACAAGGTTTCCGATCTGGACGTTGAGACGGGAGACGTCGCAGTTTTCGATCTTGCTGGCAACTCAATAAAAAATGTGATTAAACTCAAGGAAGGAATGAAGGTATTCCTCACAGGCGGGAACCATGTCGGTACAATCGCTACTGTGAAGGATGTGGAGGTCAGCAGATCCTCTGCCTCAAATCTGGTACACACAGAGGAAGGCTTTGCAACCGTGGAAGAATACGTGTTCCCCACAGGCAATATGGCAATCAACTTTGCAGATATCAAAGGAGGCGTTAACTGATGCCGAGAGCAAAAGCACAGAAGCAGGTACAGAAGAAACCGGGTAACCCTATGCAGGAAATAGTGATGGACAAGGTAGTCATCAACATTGGAGTAGGGCAGGCAGGAGAAAGGCTCAACAAGGCCATGAAAGTCATAGAGATGCTCACAGGGCACAAACCTGTGATGACAGTTTCAAAGAAAACATACAGGGAATTCAACGTTAGGAAAGGCCTAACCATTGGTGCAAAGGTAACACTCAGGAAGAAGGATGCATATGAATTCCTGGAGAAGGCATTCTATGCAAAGGTAAACAAGTTCCCGTCATACTCCATAGACAAGCAGGGAAATGCTTACTTCGGAATATCCGATTACACAGAGTTCAAGGGATTGAAATATGATCCTGAAATAGGAATTTTTGGAATGGATGTGGCCATTGTCCTGAAGAAGAAGGGTGGCTACAGAAATGCAAAAAGGAAGATCAGGAGAGAATCTCTTCCGGAGAAACTCATCATAAAGAAAGAGGAAACACTTGACTTTCTCAGGCAGAATTTCAAGGTTGAGGTGGTAAATTAATGTCAAACATAGTTCTCAGACCGAAGAAAAATTTCGGCAGGACAAACGGATGCGTGAGATGCGGAAGGAAGAGAGGAATGGTAAGGAGATACGGCATTAGAATGTGCAGGCAGTGCTTCAGGGAGACTGCCCCTGCCATAGGCTTCAAGAAATACAGTTAGGTGGTAAAATGAGACACGATCCTTTAAATGATATTATAGTATCAATAAAAAATGCATCCAACATAGGGCAGAGCGAGATAGTCATCGGGCCAGCTGCAAGGATGATCGGAAAAGTCCTGAAGGTCATGCAGGAGTACAACTACCTGAAAAGCTTCGAGATAATCGAGGACGGGAAGGGCGGCAAGTTCAGGATAAATCTGAACACCACGATCAACAACTGCGGCATCATAAAGCCAAGATTTGCAGTGAAGAAAATCAACCTTGACAGGTTTGAATCAAGATACCTGCCTGCACAGGATTTCGGAATACTCATTGTCACAACGACAAAGGGAATAATGAGCCATGTGGAGGCAAGAAAGCTGGGCCTTGGAGGAAAGCTTCTGGCTTACATATATTGAGGTGAAGGAAATGGTTAAATGGGAACAGAGAGAGAAAATCGAGATACCATCAGGGGTTTCAGCTGAAGCTTCCAATGGCACTTTCACTTTCAAGGGGAAACTTGGAAAAACAAGCAGGACACTTCTGGACAACTATGTGAAGGTGGAGCTTGAAAATAAGGCCATCACCCTGAGCATATCAAAAGTGAACAGATATACAAAAGGCATAGTGGGAACATGGGCATCCGAGCTCAGGAACTGCATCAGCGGTGTCCAGGAAGGATTCACCTATGCGATGAAGGTTGATTACACGCACTTCCCCACAAGGGTTTCAGTGAAAGGCGGAAAGGTTGTGGTGGAGAACTTCCTTGGGGAGAGAAGCCACAGGGAAGCAGAAATCGTTGGCGACACAAAGGTTTCAATAAAAGGAGACAGGCTCACATTAACTGGAATAGATAAGAGACACATCGGAGAGACATGCGCTAATATTGAGAGATCTACCAAAATAAAGGGCTTTGATCTCAGGATATTTCAGGATGGAATATTTCCGGTTGAAGTGGAGGACGAGGAATAATGAATACAATAAAACCTCATCTTGGGAAAGAAGAGAAGAAACTCCTGAAGATGAAGAACAAAATGGCAAGGAAGAGGGTACAGTTCAGGAGACAGGAATGGTTCAGGTACAAGAAGTTTGGAGAAGAATGGAGAAAACCAAGAGGCAAGCATTCAAAGCTCAGGGAACATCTTTCAAGAAGGCCTCCAGTTGTTGACGCAGGATACAGGGGCCCGGCACAGGTCAGGGGACTCCATCCATCCGGATTCAGGGAAGTGCTCGTACATAACATGAAAGAACTGGAATCCATAGACAACAGGTTTCAGGCATGCAGGATAGCTTCCACAGTTGGAAGGAAGAAGAGGATCGAACTGGAATCAGAGGCTGACAAGCTTGGGATTAGAGTGTTGAACAGGACGGTGAGCTGATGAGAATTGAGACGGCAAAGAGAATTGCCGCAGATGAATTCAAGTCGGGAATATCAAGAGTCTGGATCGACACGAACAGCCTGGAACTCATAAGGGACGCTGCAACAAGGGATGACATAAGGGGCCTCGTGGAGAGGAACGTCATTCAGGTGAAGCAGAAGAAGGGAAATTCCAATTCAAGACTGAAGAAAAGGATCAAGCAGCTCTCAAAGGAGAGAAGGCGCGGACCCGGTTCAGTGAAGGGAACAAGAAACACAAGATTCCCGAGAAAGAGAAGATGGATCAAGACCATCAGGGCTCTCAGGGACGAACTCAGGATATTGAATGAAGAGGGGAAAATAGATCAAAAAACATACAGGAAGTACTACAGGATCATAAAAGGCGGCACAATCAAGTCAAGGGCACAGCTTAGGTCCCAACTTAAGATAGCAGGACTTCTGGGTGAATAAAATGAAGACACCAGCAATATTGAAAAGAAAGAAAATGGGAGTCACGGATTACAGGAAGAGGCTTAGCCTTCTCAGGTCCGAATCCACAAGGCTCATCATAAGGCCATCCGGAAAAGGAATAGTTGTACAGGTAGCGGACTTTGCCCAGGAAGGAGATATCATACTGGCTACTGTTAACGCAAATATACTGAAGAAAACGCTTGGCATATCTGGAAATAACTCACAGATATCATACATTTCAGGTTATTATCTTGGAATGAAGGCTCTTTCAAAGGGTGTTGAATACGCAGTGGTTGACACGGGCAGATTCAAGCTCACAAGAGGCGGAAGGATTTCATGCGCCATAAAAGGTGCAGTGGATGCAGGCCTTGAGATCAATGTATCGGAAGAAATATTCCCTCCAAAGGACAGGCTGGAAGGA
Source organism: Thermoplasmata archaeon (assembly GCA_021816965.1). Taxonomy (GTDB): domain Archaea; phylum Thermoplasmatota; class Thermoplasmata; order Thermoplasmatales; family Thermoplasmataceae; genus Cuniculiplasma. The sequence continues at coordinate 21,881 of JAKAWU010000005.1, forward strand.
AAGCATCTAAAAAACCCTGTTGACGTCGATGAAATAAAGAAATCCATAATAGAGAAGGTGAAGTAGAATGGAAGGAGAAAACTGGGTTCCAAAAACGGAACTGGGAAAACTGGTCTCATCAGGAAAGATAACATCCATGTCAGAGGCGCTGAGGACAAAACTGCCTCTCAGGGAATACCAGATTGTTGACATACTCATGCCTGATCTGAAGGATGAGGTTGTATACATAGAGCGTGCACAGAGAATGACCGACTCAGGCAGAAGAATGAGCTACTCCATAACTGCAGCAGTAGGAAACGAGAACGGTTTCGTGGGACTTGGAAGAGGAAAGGCAAAGGAGGCAGCTCCTGCCATAAGGAAAGCCATAAACAATGCAAAACTCAATATTATAGAGATCAGGAGAGGCTGTGGTTCATGGGAATGCGGATGCGGAAGGGCACACACCCTCCCATTCGTGGTTTCAGGTCACGTTGGTTCAGTCTCGGTCAGGCTCAAACCCTCACCTCAGGGAGTGGGAAGGGCAACAGGAGACGTCGCAAAACTCCTGCTCAGGATGGCAGGCATAGAGGATGCATGGGGTTTCGCAAGAGGACACACAAAAACAACGGTCAATTATGCGGAGGCAACATTCGCGGCACTGAAGCAGACCATAGAGATAAGGATTAATCCTGCAATACATCTCAGTACACCAATATATACTGGAAGTGTGACAAATGCTGGCAATAGTTAGAATAAGAGGAAGAACAGGAATAAGGCCCGCTGCAGCGAAAGCATGCAGCCTCATGAGGCTTCACAGGATAAACCATATGGTGGTGATGGAGGAGAGCCCGACACTAAAAGGAATGCTTCAGTCTGCTAAAGACTACATCACATGGGGAGAGATTGATCAGGATACTCTCGTGGAAATCCTGAAGACAAGAGCACTTCTCGTAGGCAGGAAACCGCTCACCGAACAGTACATCAAGGAGACGCTGTCTCTGGATGGATTCGAATCTCTTGCGAAGAGTATAATGGAAGGAAAGCTAAGATACAGGGATATACCAGAAATTATACCTGTTTTCAGGCTTCATCCCCCTGCAGGTGGGCTGGAATACATAAGAAAGTCCTTTGGCGTGGGCGGAACAGCAGGAAACAGGGGAAATGAGATAAACAGTCTCATAAGAAGAATGCTCATACCGGGGGTGAAGGTTGATGGTAAGAACTAAAACAAAGAAATTACGTGGGGGCCACTACGGCAGAGGCATGAAGGCAGGAAGAGGAAAGGGAAAGAGAGGAGGATCCGGAATGGCAGGGCTTGGAAAGCACAGGGCAGTCTGGATTCTGAAATATGACAGGAATCATTTCGGTGTTCATGGCTTCAAGAGCCACAAAATGAGCAATATAGAGATTCCCATTACCCTCAGAGAACTTTATGAGTCATTGGATTCACTCAAATCAAAGGGTTATGTCAAGGAGAATGGAGAATCATTGATCATCGATCTGAAATCGGCTGGTTATACGAAGCTTCTTTCCACCGGAGAATTCAGAGTCAAGTCCACAATAATCGTTCCAAAAGCGACCGAAAGATGCATAAGCAAGCTTTCAAATATGGGTGTACTGGTAGAATCTGATGACAACAAAGATACAGAGGAATAAGTCCACCGGCGTTCCGGTGGCAATGCTTTACATAATAGCGGTAACCGGTTTCTGGTACTTCAGCAAGCTCCCACTCCTTTCGGTGCTTATAGCTGCATTGCTTCTTTCACCGCTTTTCGGCATAATGTATTTGGTAATTAGTTATGCAGGCCCGAAGAAATCCAAGTTATACGGGTTGGAAAATCTCACAGCAAAACTGCCAGCAGTTAAAAAGGCAAAGGGCCATGTGCAGTTCAAACATAAGTTAATGTGGACCTTCCTTGTGGTGGTTCTCTATTTTGCCCTTACAAACGTTTACATTTATGGTCTGAACACTTCGCAGACAGTGGATGTGTTTGCATCTTTCCGTGCAATTTTTGCAGGTGCAGAAGGATCACTGATGGATCTTGGGATTGGCCCCATTGTTACGGCAAGTATAGTTATGCAGCTTTTCGCAGGAGCGAAAATATTCAATATAGATCTTACTGATTCTGAGGATAAAGCAATATATCAGGGTGTGCAGAAACTTCTTGTTATACTCATGATATTTGTGGAGGCTATTCCACAGGCTTTTGGATACCTTGTTCCAGATGCATCTCTTATCACTTCACTGAACGGTGTAGCCCCTGGATATGGTAACTTCCTTGCAAGTTCCATAATAGTTCTTCAGTTATTCTTCGGATCATACCTTGTTTTCCTCATGGATGAACTGGTATCAAAATACGGAATTGGCTCAGGAATATCCTTATTCATAGCAGCGGGAGTTTCCCAGCAGCTTTTCACTGGAACGTTCAACTGGCTGCCACAGAACCTGACAAGCCCAATTTCACTGGTTAATCCTCCTGCAGGAACACTACCCGACCTGTTCTATTCAATATTTTATGGCTCAGCAGGTTATCTTCAGTCAGCTTCTGGAATACCAAGGCTTCTCTTTGCTCCACCGAATCCACTTATTGCCCTGTTTGGAACGCTTCTCATATTCTTCATAGTGGCATATTTCCAGAGCAGCAAGGTGGAACTCCCCATAGCGCATGAAAGGGTAAGGGGGGCAAGAGGAAGATATCCGCTTCAGTTGTTTTATGCTTCAAATATACCTGTCATCCTTGCAACTGCACTTCTTGCGAACGTATCCATGTGGACACTTCTGTTCTGGAGCAGTCCGGCACTGAGCAAGATTCCACTTCTTGGACACAATAAGTATCTTGGATCATATCTCTCGCCATCTGCGGCCAACGCCCTTCATCTTTCATCCACGACTCCTACTGGAGGGCTTGCTTTCTACCTTTATACTCCAAATGGAATCGCAAATTGGCTATTCCCTATATTCCAGCCGCAGATATATAATTCAACAGTACTCTTCGGACATTCTCAGCTTGAGGAAATAATCCATGTGGTTGTGTTCCTGGGATTCATGACCATAGCAAGCATAATGTTTGCTAAATTCTGGATTGAGACAACAAACATGGGACCCTCATCTGTTGCAAAACAGATTCTTTCATCAGGGATGCAGATCCCTGGGTTCAGGAGAGATCCGAAAATACTTGAGAAGGTTCTCAGGAAATACATACCTGTCATAACAATATTCAGCGGTGCAGCAGTAGGGCTTCTTGCTGCGGGCGCAGACCTGATAGGAACGGTGGGTCAGACTTCTGGAACAGGATTGCTTCTTGCCGTAGGTATAGTGATTCAGTTTTATGAGGCTGTGGGAAGAGAGCAGATAATGGAAATGCATCCTCTCATCAGGCAGTTCTTCGTGGAGGGTTGATGTGAGAGTAGTCATTGCTGGAGTGGCAGGTGTCGGTAAATCAACTGTGCTTGCAGAGATCAAAAAAGGCACCAGTTACGACATAATAAACTTCGGCACTCTCATGTATGAGATGGCAAAATCCCTTGAACTCGTGGAGAGCAGGGATGATATCAGACACCTCAGCGTTGAAACGCAGATGAATCTACAGAAGAAGGCTGCAAACGCAATCGGGCAGATGGATAATGTCATAATTGACACACATATGTCCATAAAGGGAAATCAGGGATTTTTGCCAGGACTTCCAGAATGGGTCATAAGGGAACTGAAGGTTTCATCCTATTTTATTTTGGAAGCCGATCCGGCTGAGATATTTCGGAGAAGGCAATCTGACACCTCGAGGGTGAGGGATGGAGAAACCGTCGAGGAAATAAAACTTCATCAGGAACTGAACAGGATGTTTGCTGTGTCATATGCAATATACACTGGAGCAACTGTGAGCATCATCAAGAACAACGACACCAGAGTAAAAGAGGCTTCAGAGGAAATTTTGAGGAGGTTCACAAAATGACAGATAGAGAAAGGGAAAGAATGGAAAGATTAGAGGAGATGCAGAGACAGAAGGAAATGATGAAAGGCATGTACAAATTTCAGGGACTTTACTTCCTTATACTGATATTTGATCTCGCAGTAATATACTATCTTCCTCTCAGAGATGCCATTGGTGGTGCATTCCAGTCTGCATTTGGCCCCCTTATTGGTTTTAATTTCCAGTATCCCGTACTGACCATAGCACTCTCAGGAATCATAACGGGAGTGGTGACTGGTGTACCAAGATATTACTTCACCAACTGGGTGAGAATCGGGCAGGCTCAGAAAAGAGCAATGGCTTTCAGGAAGGCCATGAACGATGCATACAAGGAAAACAGCAGGGAGAAAATAAGCAAGCTCAGGAAAATGCAGCAGGAACATATGATGGATCAGCAGAAAATACAGATGTCAAACCAGACACCGTTGATTTTCCTGTCATTCTTCACCATACTGATATTCGTCTGGCTTTATTACTTCCTTTCAAACCTGAAATTCCCATTCGTTTCCCTTCCATGGGCATCAAACGTTGACCTCAATGCATCCGCCACATTCTTCCCAAATTGGATCATAATCTCTTTCATATCAAACCTTGTAGTTGGTTACTTTGTGACAATGATAATCAAGTACGTTGATTTCAGTCTCAAGGAAATGAAATACAGCAGGGAACAGATCGAGGCATGATAATAACCCTGAGCGGACACATTGGCAGTGGAAAATCAACAGTGGCCTCAATCCTTTCTGAACTCACAGGATACAGATCATATTCAGGCGGTTATTTTTTCAGGAAGAAGGCAGAAGAAATGAATCTTTCCATTGCAGACTTCAATACACTCATGGAAATTGATGCGACAGAAGACAGGAAACTCAACAAGATGATCGGCAGTTTCATGACTGCGAATAATGATCTGATCGTTGAATCAAGACTTGCGGGATGGATAGCAAAAGAGTATGAAATTGCATCATTCAAGGTATTCCTGGAAGCACCCATGGACGTGAGAATACAGAGGGTTCAGGAAAGGGAAGGCCCCCATAAGATTGATGAAATGGTTCAGAGGGAAAACTCAGAGAACAAGAGGTTCATGGAATTCTTTGGTTATGACATGGACGATACAAGCATATATGATGCAGTAATAGATACCACGGAGGGTAACGCAGATTATGTTGCAAAGAAGATCTACAGACTGGCTTTTTCCACTGGATGAAGGATGTTTTATATGTATTGACAAACCCAGTGGCCCCACAAGCCATCAGGTAGATCACTGGGTACGTCAGCTCACAGGCATAGAAAAGGTGGGCCACATAGGAACACTGGATCCCCAGGCAACAGGTGTTCTCGTGATGGCACTGGGGAAGGCAGTCAAGTCCATTGAAATAGCCCATGAGCAGCCAAAGGAATATGTTGGTGCAATGAAACTGCATGCGGAGGCCTCTGAGGAGAAGATAAGGGAAGCATTCAAACTCCTGACAGGACCCATTTATCAGCTTCCACCAATAAAGAGTGCAGTGGCAAGAAAGCTCAGAATTCGTGAAATATACGAACTTGAGATCTTGGAAATAAACAAGAGAGATGTGCTTTTCAGGGTGAAATGCCAGTCAGGCACCTATGTCAGAACACTATGCCTTGATCTGGGTTATATCATAGGGACAAGGGCAAGCATGATTGATCTCAGGAGGATTTCCAGCGGGCCCTTCAGGGAATCTGACTGCATCACACTTCAGCAGCTAAGTGATTATATTGAGCTTGCAAAGCAGGGAAATGACAGAAAACTGAAGAGTTCAATATTTTCGCAGCAGTACATAGTATCACCTTATTCCAAGATCATAGTGAAGGATTCCACCATGGAAAACATAGCACATGGTTCAGATCTCTATCCGGGTGGGATAAGAATGATCATTGGGGAGCCCCTCAAGGGCGAGAGAGTTGGAGTTTTCACCCAATCCGGTGTGTTCCTTGGCACTGGGAAGATGATGGTCTCATTCAACCAGATATCGGATACAAAGGTTCTTGATTTTGACAGGGTAGTAGTGGAACCGAAGCAGAAAAGTGTGAAAAAGAAGGAAATTATTCCAGAAAAGCCCAGAACTATCACAAGGATTCCTGCCTCCTCACATGGAAGGGAACGCCACCAGAGCAACCCTTCAGGAAGGCCATACAACAGGAGCATGGATCATGGAAAGAGACGCAATTAAATGGAATTCCCTCATCAGGAATGGGAAGAAATATTATTTTTCGACGAAAGGCGTAAATTATATGGAAGTCATTGATGGGATACTCTCCGGAAATATTCCGGAACTCGTTGAAAAGAGACCAGATGAGATGCCTGATCTCAGGAATGTGATGATCGAATATGGCCAGAGATCAATGGAGCAAGCCATAGGGGACGACTGGAAACTCGTAAAACTGGTACTTTCAAGGATGTCAATGGATGAGATCCTTAACACATTCTATGAGAAATCCATGGCCCTGTCGCTCCTTACTGGAAAACAGGAACCCATGAATGTATTCTTCAGATCACTGGCAGAATCGGGTGACGATGCAATGATCACGCTGGGCAACACCGGGTTGGATCTGATCTCACGAAGGGAAGAACTGTCACAGCAGATTCAGGACAGGGCAGCAAAGATCATGCCTAATGCAACAAGAATCATCGGAACAGATACTGCATGTCAGCTTCTTGCGCACTTTGGATCCATGGAGAGGCTTGCTATGTGTAAATCCTCATCTATCCAGATGGCGGGGGCAGAGAGATCTCTCTTCATGAGCAAGACAAAGAAGATCAGGGGGCCAAAATACGGCCTTATCTACAGATCCCCGGTTGTATCCGGTGCAAAGCCAGCAAGAAGGGGAACAATTGCGAGAAAACTCTCAAATGTCCTGTCCATATGCTTCAGGGCTGACTGTGCAGGAAGGATTATGGGGCAGGACGAGATAGATACTCTCCAGAAAAAAATAAGATAGAACTCATTCAAGGGTTTTTTGTACGTACTCGATCTCGTCAGTGATCTTCACAGGATATTTTCCGGTGAGGCATCCAAGACAGAGATCTTTTTCGGATTTTCCTATACTTTTAGTCAGGCCTTCAATGGAAAGGTACGCAACAGAATCCGCACCAATCTCTCTGGCAATTTCCTCATCTGTTCTTCTCAAAGCTATGAACTGATCCCTTGTCTTCATGTCTATCCCGAAATAGCATGGGGCGATTATCCTCGGAGAAGCGACCCTCACGTGAACTTCGGTGGCCCCTGCCTTCCTGAGAATGCCAACTATTCTCTTGGTGGTTGTGCCCCTGATGATTGTATCGTCCACCAGGATTATTCTCTTTCCATTTATGACGCTCCTTATGGGGTTGAGTTTTATACGCACAGCCTCATCCCTCTCTGACTGCGAAGGCATGATGAAGGTTCTCTCTGAGTAACGATTCTTGAAAAGGCCCTCCTCGTATGGAATGCCTGAATATTCTGAATATCCTGAAGCCTGGGTCCTTCCTGAATCCGGCACAGGTATCACAACATCTCCAACACAGGGGGCCTCTTTAGCCAGCTCCATTCCAAGTGAGTATCTCGTTTTGTAAACTTCAATATTATCAATAATGCTGTCAGGCCTTGCAAAATAAACCCATTCGAACATGCAGTGAGCTTTCTTCTCCGATGGAACTTTCAGTATGGTTCTGAATCCATTCTCATCAATTTCCAGAACTTCTCCAGGTTCAACATCCCTGATGGTTTCTCCACCCAGCACATCCAGTGCACTGCTTTCTGAAGCCACCACTGTTCCTTCAATAGTCTTTCCAACAACAAGAGGTTTGAATCCAAGAGGGTCCCTTATGGCATAGAGCTTATTGCCAATCATCATGGTGATGGAATATGATCCCCTCATGATATTCATGGTATTCCTGACTCCATTGATAAATCCTCTTTCCTTGAGTTCCTTTGAAAGAAGATTCACCAAGACTTCAGTGTCAGTCGTAGTGAAGAAAGACATCCCCTTCTCCTTTAGATTTTCTCTTATTTCTTTATAATTTGTTATTTCACCATTATGGGCAACTGCTATCTGTCCTGCGGATGTATTCACAAGAAAAGGGCCTGCACCGGTGATATTTTTCAATCCTGCTGTGGAATACCTGTTATGACCTATACCTATAGTACCCTTAGGTGTGGTATTCTTCTCAATATAAGGCCTGAATCCCTCATATACATGACCATCAACCTTCAAAAGTTCTATCTTCTCGCCATCAAATATGGCTACACCTGAATTTTCCTGGCCCCTATGCTGCAACGTCCTCAGAGCAGAATAAAGCACAGGAAAAGCCTGAGACTTGCCGTGGAATCCGACCACAGCGCAACTCTCACTTGGCTTTTGCCCATCTATAGGATCTAAGTTTTGGGGCGGGGAAGCCACAGTGTGCACACCTCTTTTCCCTTACATGATACGCATGATGCCCACACCTTCTACATCTTATGTGGACTTTCTTGTTTGACATTTTTCCCATTACTGCTGTTCCATTGCTCATTGATCTTCACCTTTCGATGGGGATACAAATATTACATTGTCTCCTCTCACAAGTATCTTGTTGTGTATTCCTTTCACTTCACCATTGATCATTTCATTGGCGTTCTTGAGGACAAGGTTCAGATAAACATCGTAACCTTCCAGGACTCCAGAGTAGGTCCTGTTGCCTTTCACGTCAACCAGAACATTTTTTTCTATGGTGTTTTTCATCACATCTAGTGGTTTCTGCAGAATGACTGGATTCTTTGGCATATTGACTAAAGGCTGATTAAATATCCATATTAAAACGTATGCGTCGTTCCACGGGTTCTATAAATTTATGTTCTAATGGCAGCGAATTATTTATAAAGTAAAAAAGTTTGTTTGTTATTTCTTGTTTAGACGAAATATCCGAGGTCTTCCTTCTGCTCCTTTATCTGACCTTCCCCGTGCATTTTTTCAGTGATCTGTTCAATGCTCTTTGCCCTCTCCTCAATGTCCTCAAGTTCTATGGTGAATTTCACAATTTTTGAAAGTGCCTTGAGCAGCGCAATTGAACCTTTTGGATCAGTGAAGAATCCTGGAGTTTCTCCCATGAGGCAGGCTGCATCCATGTTGTAGAATTCCCCAGCCATTCCGAGGATGATTCCAGCAGAGCCGACGATTCCTCCTCCGGGTTCGTTTTCAGAGAATATAACTCCCTTTGAGGAGAGTTTCTTTTTCATCTTTGCATCAGTAACTGCTCCGATTATTCTGGGGTTTTCAACAATCTTGCCTATTCCATACCCACCAAGCGTATACACTTCACGCACACCCATTTCCGATGCCATTTTCAGGATGGTCTCGGAAAGTTCATACTGGCCTTCAATGGTGGTTCCCTGGAAGTCTCCAGTGAAGATGAGTATTGATCTTGTTTTTGAAAGTTCCTTGAAATAGAGGGTGTTTTTTGGAAGGGAGACAATGCTCTCCGGTGAAACAAAAACCTGTGCAGGAAGATGCGTGGAATAGATGTCGCAAACCTTTTTCATGTCGAACTTATCAATGATGTAATCCACTGCGAGTCTTCCGATGTTTCCTATGCCCGGCAGCCCACAAATAAGTATGGGTTTCTTTTCCCTGCTAATGTCCATATATTTTTTAATATGAATTCTATCCAATATTTTCATCCTCCAATTCTTTTATTCTGAATGCCTGAAATCTGTCCGTTGTGGAGTATTTCACGGGCCCTGGTGTGGATGTCTCCTTTCCGCATGCAGGACATGCCTTTAAAAGCGTGTATGTTTTGCAGGACCTGCATTTCATTATAGTTCCTTTCATTTCTCCCTGCTTTCCCTATTGAACTTGAAGCTCACATTCAGCTTCTTGCAGGATTCCTGTATGCTGTTGGTGGAATTTTTCAATATATCCTCCGCAACCTTGAAATCCTTGCTTTTTACAGTTATAAGGTATCTTGGTGCACCTGAATACTGTATGTTGACCCCTTCAGAGAAACCAGAAGTAAGGCATTCCTTTATTCTATCTATTCCATCCGATGCAATTGAAGCCAGTTCCATCTCTCCTCCAATCTTTACGTAGGGTGATGACACATTCTGGGTAGCAATCTTTATGAATGCAGTTCTCCACTTTGCTCTGGTTCCCTTCATGAATTCATCTTCCTCGCTGGCAGCTTCCTCAAAGGCAGCGTAGATGCTTCCATATTTTTCGACGAGATCCAGACCAAATTCTTGCATGCAGGTATCAACAGGTTTCTTCAAATTCTGTGCCACAATTTCCATAAGTTTGGTGGCTTTCTGGTCATTTTTCCATTCTGATATCTTATCTCTTTTCTGGTGTTCGTTGACTCTCTTCAGGGAAAGTTCAACTGCTTTCTTTCTAGAATCTATCTGTATAACTTTGCAGACGGTTTTCTGGCCTTCTCTCAGGTGATCCCTTATGAGCCTGACCCATCCGTTTGCAACCTCGGAAATATGGACATAACCATTGAGACCCGGATACTCATCCAGCTTGACATGTGCACTGAACTTGTCAAGCTTTGTGACTGTTACTACAACAAGATCTCCATTTTCCGGTGCAGTTTTTTCTGATATCATTAATATTCTTCGACTATTTCGGCGGTTGTTGCTATGATGCCACCAGTTGGAACAGCAAGTTCTCCACCACATATGTGGCATGTGACAACACTTGACGCTCTTGTGTATGTGATCTGCTCATTACCGCAGTCTGAGCATTTTATCTTTATGAATCTGTTTGTTTTTCCCTTCAACTTTTTCATTATCTTTTCCTCTGCCATTATCTTACCTCCACTATTTCAAATTTCTTGGCTCTCTGGGTTGGTCTTGTTATGGCTTTCTTGCATTTCTTGCATCTGAATTTGATGGAAACTCTTTTTGTAGGCTTCTCTCTTCCTTCGAATTTTGGCCTTGGAAATCCTCCAAATCCTGAGGTAACTCTCCTGAATCTCCTCTGACCGGCCTTCAACTCACTGGCCTTCCTTTTCCTAACTCGCTCCACTTCTTGTTCAGTGTGCTCCTTGCAATGTTTACAGTACATTTTAACATTTTTTGGAAGTTTCAACGTTTTCACCCGCAATATCTAGCGTTTTCAATCTGACTTAAACGGTATTTAGTTTCCATATAAGAATTTATGCAGATTTTGTAGCTATTCAGTCAGTCCTGTACGCACAACCCTTAGAAGTACCTTTTCTGAGAACCAAAACTTGCTTTATGTCTATCTGAATTATACCATATTATAATTCCATAACTGAGTCTTTTTGGTAAAATATTCATTTGAGAAGTTTTTCTAAAAACAGGTGGAAACTGTCGAATTGAAGTAATTGATCTAGAAGAGTATCTATTGATATAGAAAATTTCATTACATTGTGAAAATCCAACGCGTTCTATTTCATTTCTGATCCAGTAAATACTTGAACTCTAAATCGTAGAAATTCAGGTGTAAAATTTTTCCGGGTTACACTTGACAAAAAATTTATAGTTATATCTCCCTTTAGAGATGGAAATGATTGATGACACCTCTATGGAAATAATTAGATGCTTTCAATGGCCACGAGGGGAATCAAGTGATTTGCAAAGCAGGCCATCAATTTATAAAATTTCTAAAAAATTGGGGATTCATCCAGCAATGATAAAAAAAAGAATTGATGAAATGATATCTATGGGTCTCATCAGGAACATTAAGTACTATATCGATGATCGTTATAATGCATGGAATCGATATTTTTTACTGATAAATAACAAAAAAGAGATTCTTAATAATATTTCGGAAATGTTTCAATTCCTTCCCTTTGTAGAACGTGTTATTTATGGATATCTATGTGATAGAAATCTCACAGATATTGGTTTTTTCTGCGGAATATCGCTTATTTGCAAAAACGATTCAGAAGTGAATAGTAATTTAAACGCCCTGACTTCAAAGCTTGGAATTAAGGGCTATTATTCTTTGATGAAAGAAAATGATTCAAAGATATCCCAGTTGGACAATATAGACATTTCTATTGTAAAATCTATAATTAAACAGAGCCCCCTCACCTTCAACTTAAATGAAATCTTCGAAGAAACGAAGATACCTTTGAGAACTGTGAGAAGAAGAGTTGAAAAACTTCTAGAAATAGATGCAATATATGAAGAGATTTCCTTTGATACAGGAAAACTTGAATATGGAATCATGCCAAGCATCATATTGAAAACTACTCCTGAATTGAATATGAATACGCTTAAGAGTCTGTGTCTCTTGAATAAAAAATATCTAATTATGAAAAAATTTGGAGATTTTATGTTCATAATATACCATGTTAAAAACTTCAATGAACTCGAAATGCTTTCCGCTGAATTCTCTAAAACGACTGAGAATTTCATGATATCGTTCAGGAATGGTTCATTAAATAATCTCTACGTAAAATATTTTTAACCAAAGTTTTTCCAATATAAGTAATGGTATTTTTCTTCAGAAAATAAAACGCAAAACTGTTTCATATGTTAAAGCATTTATCTCTTATGGGCATATAGGTCACATGCCTTACATAAAAGTTGAAAATAACCACATAGTAGTTCCTAATAAAGTCACCATAGGTTACATAGAGGGTGATGGCATTGGACCGGATATTACGACCGCTATGATTGATGTGGTCAATTCTGCAATAGAGATTGCATATGAAGGAGAGAGATCAATCGAGTGGGAGAAAATTGAAGCAGGAGAAGAGGCATACGAAAAGAGCGGAAAGCATCTCCCAGAAGAATCATTAGATCAACTTTCCAGATGTGTCATATCAATAAAGGGCCCTCTCACGACTCCAATTGGAAAGGGTTTCAGGAGCCTGAATGTAACTCTGAGACAGCATTTTGATCTTTATGCAAATGTGAGGCCAGTGAAATACTTTCCCGGAGTTCCATCTCCAGTGAAACATCCTGAAAATATGAATATGATAGTATTCAGGGAGAACACGGAAGATCTTTATGCAGGCATAGAGTGGAAGTACGATTCAGAAGAGGCAAAGAAGGTCAGGAATTTCATGAACACACAGTTTGGAGTCAATCTCACTGATGATACTGGAATAGGCATTAAACCTATCAGTAAGTTCAAGAGCCAGAGGATTGTAAGAAAGGCACTTGAATATGCCATTGACAATAAGAGAAGAAGTGTCACACTCGTCCACAAGGGAAACATAATGAAGTATACAGAGGGCGCTTTCAAGGATTGGGGCTATGCTATTGCAAGTGAAATGTTTGGGGAGATGACTGTCACAGAAGATGAATACACCCAGAATCCTGATGCTTTCTCAGGCAAGATCATCGTAAAGGACAGGATTGCCGACAATATGTTCCAGCAGATCCTGACAAGAACTGCAGAATATGATGTTATCGCCACTACGAACCTGAATGGAGATTACCTTTCTGATGCACTTGCTGCACAAATTGGAGGACTCGGAATTGCTCCAGGAGCAAACATTGGAGATATATACGCAATATTTGAGGCAGTACATGGCACAGCACCAAAATATGCCGGCATGGACATAGCAAACCCTACTTCACTCATACTTTCCAGTGCAATGATGCTGAACCATATGGGTTGGAAAGAGGCAGCAACAAGCCTGGAGAATGCAGTGACAAAATGCTATGCAGAGCAGAAAGTAACACAGGATCTTGCAAGAATCCTGAACATAAAACCATTGAAATGCTCTGAATTCACAATGGAAATAGTCAAGAATTTGAAGAAGAACTGAGAAGGGAAATATTTCCAATATCCCTTTCATCGGTTCCATTCACAGATATTTTTATTGCATTCCCAAATCTCTGTTTCAGATATTCTGTATCATTTATTGAATCTGTGTAAATATTAATAATTTCAGGGAAATTCATTTTCTGAACAATATCTGCACATTCCTTCAGCGAAGTATAGTGTATTATTTCTATTAAGGGGCCATTTATTTCGCGTATTTTTTCTGGAGTTTCCCCATACTGTAACGTGAGAACATGAACAGTATCCGGAATGTTATCTACAAAATCCCATCCATTGTCAAGCAGCTCTGTCACTGCTGTTTTTGTGTTATCTATAGTTCTTTTTCCAGGATAATAGTTTATGTTAGAATCTGGGGAATAAGATCCTGTTGCAGTTCTCTTTAGAAGTTCAGAAACCCTGTTCTTGAAATATAGAAACTCTTTGTCACTGACCAGATACACCTGACTTGATAAGCCAAGGTTTGAAACAGAGGCGAAAGATAGTTTCATCACTGAATTTATTGCCTTATCTACCTGTGACTGGCCCCTGACAATTGATGCATAATTTGTGGCACCAGTATATTTGATATCCATGGAATCATGATTTCCACTCAATTTCCTTTCTTTTCCCCAAATAGATACTGTGGCCCCTTCTGGCGCATCTTTCATGTTTATTTCTTGGAAATAATCACAAACTGTTTCTGACATGATGTTCTCAAATCCATGTACTCTCTCAGCAAGTTGCTCGGTGATCTTCATAGTTGCAATTGGTGAATCTTTACAGTGCTCTATATGAATCCATGAAGTTTCCAGAATCGACTCCACAAGCTCTTTTGTCAGGGAAAACACTGGAAGTCCCTGATGAATGAATGAATATCTTTTCCTGCTGAATCCTGAGGTAATTACCCTTCCATTACCATAACTTCCATACACTTTGGGGTATGCACGGTAAAGAAGGTAAAGTTTTGACAGTTCTATTTCCCTCCTGCACGATGAGAGGCATTTTCCCGTTTCAGAACTGTACACCCTCATCATGGTATCGTCATTCAGCATTGAAGAAAGTTCTTCAAGCATCACATTCACAATTTCCATGGGTTCCAGCAGTGTTTCCTTCGTGTTTTTATTTATGTCTATCGTACTGTCATCCACTTCGCCCAGAACACTTCCATCAAATTTGTTTATAACATCCATTTTCACACACTTTCCAGTTTCCAGAAATGCCGTAAGGAGCCATATCCATTTCCCATAGGAAATGAACCTTCTATTGCTCTCTGAAGATATTCTTTTCCATTTTCCACCGCCTGCTCTATGCTATTTCCATTTGCCAGGAATGTCGCAATTGCAGCGGAATATGTATCACCTGTTCCATGGGTGTTTTTGGTATTAATCCTTGGCAGGGAATAATGCCGGATTTTTCCGTTATGATAAAGGGTATCCATGGAATGCACTGTATTAGACATATGGCCACCCTTTACGAGAACTGAAGATCCTGTAAGTTGATTTATCTTAATGGCTGATTTCTCCATTGATTCCACACTATCTATCCTGATTCCTGACATGATCTCCGCCTCCGGCACATTGGGAGTAACAATGCAGGCTATGCTAACAAGCCCTTTCATGAGTATTTCTATGGCATCATCATTCAATAACTTTGAACCCGTTTTTGAAACCATTACGGGATCAACAACTATTTTGTTTACAGAATACTGTTTGAATGTACTGGTCACTGATTCTATTATTTCACTCGAATAAAGCATTCCTGTCTTTGCAGAATCCGTTCCTATGTCTGATAGTATTGAATTCATCTGCATTGACACGAATGAAGGTTCCATTGGGGCAATCCCATTGACGGCAACACTGTTCTGTGCCGTCAATGCTGTTATTGCAGATGTAGCAAAAGCACCAAGACACGTTATTGTTTTTATATCGGCCTGGATTCCTGCACCTCCTCCGGAATCTGATCCTGCAACCGTCATCACACGAACAACCATGAATGTTCATTACAAAGATGCATAATAGCATAACTCTAACATCCTCTCCATCGCAAGCGATCGGAGTTCCTGATTCATAAAGTAGCAACTCGTAGACCTCTTTTTAGAGTGCCGACACTGTAGCGCTCTCCAAAGGCGTTAATTTAGGAATGATCAGTTAATTCTCATCGTTCTTGAAACCTGATTGTATGATGAAGCACTGGTTATCCTTCTATGCCCTGAATGTTGGATAATCCGTAATGTGTTTGATGAAAGACTTGAATGCCTCATCCAGTTCCACAAGGGAATGCTGGAGGCTTTATGAGTCGTTCTAATCAACTATTTTATTTCCCTTTTTTATACCGTGAGCATTTTCAATGTGTCGAAACCTGTCATCTCCATCTTCCTGTTATTCTTTGGTCAGCATAATATCTGGTTCTCACTTCAAAAAAATGTTTCCTCAAAAGGCGGCATGCCCAAAATGTTTCGCAAGAAGAATCTTCTCTTCTTCACTGGATATAAACGCACTTTCAGTGTTTCAATCAATGCTTAAGCTGTTCCTTCTTTTCTGACAAATATGCCACAACTCATTCATATCAGATTCTAGTGGTTTTATCGATGGGTATTGTAAAGTGACATCCTCCCCCAGCTAACGCAGGGGCTTCCCGTTTCAAAGACCGAAGTTGCCATTGGCAGAGCTCCAATCTCCACGGGCGTGAATTCGGGAGTGCCCCTCCCTACAGCGATCAATCCAGCATTCCGGATGTTCATTGCGGCATTCAGG
>JAKAWU010000048.1 GCA_021816965.1 Thermoplasmata archaeon
TTGAGAATGAATCACTTGTATCAACAGCACAGGAAACACTTGTTAAAGAGGGCCTGGAGAAAGCATCTGACATGTTCGAGAGATGGTATCCCTCACTGTACAATTACAAAGCATACAGTGAATCATGCCAGAAGAGATTGAGGACAACAAATGTTCTGGAAAGACTCAACCTGGAATTCAAGAGGAGAACAAAGAAAGTAGGTGCATTTCCATCTGATCAGTCTCTTTTGAGGCTTGTTGTGACAATAATGATGGATATAAATGAGGAATGGATCACTGGAAGAAAGTATATGAGCTTGGAGGTAGATTAGGGTTTGTAAGGGGCCTTTTCGAATTTACAGCAAATCATGTGCACTATCGTAGACTTTATCCTTTGTCCGGAAGTAATATTCTGCGTATGCACTTATGCATTTGATTTAACATTTGCGAGCGAGAAGTCCCCTTTCGCAAGATAGGGGATGAAAGTGAAATCTTTACAAGTACTCCCAACATATTGGGCTGTCCGCTGGCAGACGGTAGTGAAAGAGGTCGGATCGCATATTGCTTCATGCGTGCCTGCATCCGTAAAGTCATATGGCTTAGCATGAGGGACAGAGTACCTTCGGGCCGAGGAGAATTCAAGCCCATGGAGATTCCGCCAGCAACCTTTGAAGTGGTAAGCTCCCTGCGAAAGCTGGGAGAGAGGGATACTTATTTTCCCCACGCAATGAGTATGTTCTCTCTTCTGAATACCTTGATGTTTGTTATGAACAGCATAAAGGAAACAAGCAGTAAAATGACACCTATTATTATATTAAAAAGGAGGTCGGATCCAGAAGCTGCAATTGGAACAAAGATAATAAGCATAACTGGAAGAACTACTACTGCGGAGAGTTGTTGTGCTGCCCTGACATCATTTACTTTTGATGATATTAGCAATGTTGCAAATGTTCCCGCAGTACTGATAACAGGGATAAGCATGAACATTTGAATCAGATTAATCATTTTTGGAAAGATGAAATACCCAAGCTGTGGATACGTAATAGCATCAATAATACCCATATAAGACGCGTAGGCTATCCATCCCATAAGCATTCCAAGGGAAAGTGGGGCGAGAGCTTTTCCAGCAAGCAGCTCTGAATCTGTTACAGGCGTTGCCAGCAGAGGTTCAAGATTATGATTGGTTTTCTCCATTATGACACTTGTTGACCCCATTAATGAAGTGATTATTGCTGGAATCAAAACCATCATGCTTGAAAACGTAGTAAGAATAGACAGAGTAAAAGAACTGTGAGAAAAAGCAAGAGGGACCGTAGAGAAAACACTCAAAAATACAAGAATGATTGGAACGAAGATGATTGAAAAAATTACATATCCGTTCTTCCTGATTTCCTGAAGATCTTTCCTCATCAATTCTCTCACAAGCGTATAATTCAAATTTTTCCCCCCTTTGATTTTTCAACGATGGAGAGATATACATCCTCAAGTGAATGCCTGACCTCCCCAATGAACTGGATCCTGAAGCCCTTTTGCACCAGGTAACTGGTTATTTCAGGATTATTCTGTTCTGGTGAGTCAAGCTCGATCACCAAGGATCCGTTTTCTATTTTTGCAGAGCTGACAAAACTCATGTTCTCGATCTCATTCAGGGTTAAACCATTAATATCGGCAAGATGAAAGACAACGGTTCTTCTGAATGCCTGATTCTTAAGTGCTGTTGGAGAGTCTATTGCAAGCAGACTGTTCCGCACAACTGCTACCCTGTCACTCAGTTTATCTGCATCGTCAAGGTCATGTGTTGACAGTATTACGGTTTTATCGTTCCCTCTAAGGGATTTCATATAATCCTTAACGAACCTGGAAGCTTCCGGATCCAGTCCAGAAAGGGGTTCATCAAAGAATATGTATTTAGGATCATGAATGACGGCCCTTATTATGGCCAGCTTCTGTTTCATTCCTTTCGAGAATGTTGCTACAGCACTATCTCTCTTATCCCATATATCAAAATCATGCATGAGTTCTTTTACTCTTGCTTCTATATTACTGTCATCCATTCCATACATTCTTCCGTAAAACTGCATATTTCTAAATGCAGAGAGATTCTCATAGTGCCCCGGCACTTCAGGGAGGATTCCAACCTTCATGTGAATTTGCCTTATGCTTTTCAGATCGTCTGTGCGAAGATCATCCACTGAAACACATCCTCTGGTTGGGCCTATCATTCCTGTTAACAATCTCAGGGTTGTTGTCTTCCCTGCACCATTAGGACCAAGCAGTGCGAAGATCTCTCCTTCCTTTATTTCAAAGTTGAGATCTTTCACACCAACATTTTGTCCGTAAAATCTTGTTAGATTTGATACTTCTATCATTCACTCATCCTCAAACTTCGAATCCTCTATCTCCTCGGTTTCGGTATCGTGTGTTGATTTGGAGGGGCCTCTGAATTGTCTGCGGTATTTTTTGCAAGATCAGACTCAGGCACTATCTTATAGTATTTTCTGCGCTTTTCCTCCTTGCACTGAGGACACTTGACGAGTCCAAATCCCGGGAAAGTCACTCCTGTATGCGAAAACTTTATATCCATTGCAGGTGCCTCGAAAACAAAACCAAAATTGGGACACTCGAAATACTTCTCCACTGAAATCTATTATCAATTGTAATAAACATAATAATTTTTTCCTACCAGTAAGACTCTGAGATACAATTAGCCTGCTCATTTACGAGTATGAATCTTGGCATTGAAGGGCTGATGTGTTATATGGCCATTTATATCCCGGTTACAGGACTGGTTCTGTCCCGGAGTAAGGCCTGCATATGATGCAAAATTCTCCTTTCTTTCAAACCGTCTTATGTCACCTATACTTTAAAGATTCAAAATGGCAATTGGACCTTTATTAAAGTCACACCCACCTGAAAGGGGGGAGTTCTAGAGCTTTCTGGAATTCCTCTCTTGTGTGTACGGGACTTTGATCAAAATGGGAAATGATCACTTTCTCGAAGGGCAATTCGAGCATGGCACGAAGTGCAGGCAGTTCCCGTTTTGTGTTCCATGGTGAGTCCCATACACGTAATTCCCCATTTTTTTCCATCAATGCATCCCCAAATACTATGTATCGGTATCCTGGAAGAAATATGGGTGTCTCGGCCCTTCCTCTTGCATCAAATAGAGGCATGAGGCCCCCGGGCAGTTCAATCTCTGCTACAACAGCTGTGAGTTTGGTATGCGGAACCTGATCCGGAAAATAAAACATGGGGCCAAACGCCTTTGAATTGTATCTCCTGACAAAAAGATCCAAATCTCTAATGTGATCTGGCATAGTGGCAATAATAATTGAAGGCGGCGTTTCATCAAGGCGTGACCAGATGTCGAGACAGTCCAGAGAGGGTGCCAGCGGATCAATTAGGATCCTTTCTCCTCCGGATTCTACAAATACCGATACCACCACTTGCTGATAATCATCACCAGGGGCCCAGAAAGGATGACGTGTGCACCATATCCACAATCCAGGTTCAAGATCGAATATTCCTGTCTTTTTAAATTCTGACTCTCCCAATGCAATCATTCTCCTCCACCATTACAGTGAAGTTCAGATGTTTCCTTGTGTCTCTATCAGCAATATAGGTTGGTGACGTTTAAGCTTATCCTTATTGCATATCTAAGAGTGACAAACTCACAGAGAGAGATTAGATGATTAGAAAAGACCTGATGTTTCCGTATATATGAAATGGCCCGTGAACTAAATCACTATGGAACTTCCGTTATAAGGAAAATCCAAGCATAGAATGGGAAGAATTCCTTATGAACTCTTCCCGAAAATTTCCCGTAAAGCTTTCTTGTCAATCTTACCTGTACCCGTCATTGGCATCGCATCTATTGATACGAAGCTGTCAGGAATCCACCATTTCTGTATCTTTCCTGCATCCACCAGGTTCATGAGATAGTTTTTAGCTTTATTCTCATCAAATTTCTGGCCACTTCGTAATTTCACATAGGCCAATGGGCGTTCACCCCACTTCTTGTCCGGAATTCCGATTACTGCTACTGATTCTATCTCCGGGAGATCCGAAATAGCACTTTCGAGAAGAGCGGATGGTATGAACTCGGCACCACTTTTAATAAGATCCTTGATCCTGTCACTGACCTGAACTCTTCTATCAGTTACTTTACCTGCATCTCCTGTTCTGAACCATCCATCCTGTGTGAATGATTCTTCGGATTTATTCTGGTCATTTTCGTATCTTTCCGGGAGCCACGGTGACCTGAAATGAATTTCTCCTATCTCCCCTTCAGAAGTTCTTTGAACATGATATTCAGAAAATGGTGCAGGTATTATTCCTCCAGTGGATAATGCATTCCTCTTTCCCATATCCTGCTCCTCTTCCATGATTGAACCTATTCCTGCGATCAGTCCGTCAGAGAAACCATATATGGATGTAAGTTCCACTCCCTTGGCTGTGGCAGCGTTGATTAGACCTGAGGGTATGGGTGATCCACCTACCATCACCTTGAGGCCCTTAAGTGTATCAGATGAAGGATGGGAAAGCAGGCCATACAGCATTGTTGGAACCATGCTCATCCATGTAACCTTCTGTTTTTTTATAGTCTCAATGGTGCTTGAAAGATCAAATTTACCGTCCATCACATAATCGGCTCCGATCATTGTGACAATGTATGGGGTTCCCCATGACCAGAGATGGTAATTTGGAATAAGTGAGAATATCACATCACTTGCATCCATTCTGGAGTTTCCGGGATATGCAGATAACAGAGTCAGGATGCTCCATATGGCCATTGTGATTTTTCTGTGCGAATAAATTATTTCCTTGGGAGTGCCGGTTGTGCCTGAAGTGAAAAGCACAGAGGCTGTACTATTTTCATCTACATTGAACGAGTAATTTTCGCTGCCTGTTTTAAATAGATTCAGATAGGAAGGATGTGTGGCAGTCCCATCAATCAAGTAGATATCTTCCTTTTTGATCAGGCCCATTTCCTCAATTTTCTGTGCAATTGGAAGAAATTCCTTTGAGAAAAATAATACCTTGTCGCCTGCTGCACGCACTGTTTGGATCAATTCAGCCGGAGGAAGCCTCATATTAACAGGATGTATGACATTGCCTGAACAGGGGATTGCAAAGAGCAATTGAAAGTAAGGTATGGAATTCCAGTCCAGGACTGCCATTCTTGTCCCTGAATGATATTTCTCATTAAGCCCCTTTGATAAATTTACCACATCATTGAAAAGTTCCCTGTATGTTTTGCTTTCGTTTTTGTAGATCACTCTTTTGTCAGGAGACTTGATCAGGGTCTGATAAAACAGTCGATCAAGCGTCAGTCCAATCTTGCTCTTGCTGTCCATTCAATTACATGAAGAGGGTAATATTTACCTTTTTGCTTTAATTTTTTAGTAATTGTTAAGTGATAATGTCCTAATTTGCCTTATTTTTACACATTGAAATCTATCATGTTACCTCTTTGATTTTTTTACCAATCTCTTTCACATACACATTTTTTAAATGTAGATATTAAATTTATACACAGAATTGCGGGAAGAATATATTTTCCTAAATTCCCATGGTATTAGACACCATGACCCCTATCTTCTCGAACAGTTTCTTCTGATCCCTGGTCAGTTCCTGGATAACGATCTCTTTGTCGAACACTTTGCATTTCAGGTTTCTTAATGTGTCAAAGGCCATTTCCACTGATCCGATCTCTTTCTGTACTTCCATGTATACTATCAGGGAAAGGAATATTATGAACAGGTATCCCCTGAGGGCCTCTTCACCATGAACCCTGAGCGGAAGCAAAGAAAGATCATCCCTGGAGAATGAGTATGCTTTTTCCACGAACTGCCTTGTGTAATATAGCGGAATAAGTTGATCCCTCTCAATTGATTGTGAACTCATGAGAACCATGAATCCCTTCCTCTTTACCGCAAATGGATCATAATCATCCATATGCTTCAGCATATACCTTCTCAATTCCCTTCCCCTTCTCTCAGGATCAAGAATGAGGTGGGTGAAAACAGTGTGATCAGCGAATTCTGTTTTGGAAGATGATATGAACATGATCCTGTTTCCGTATTTTACAGCCTTTTCCGGATTTTCAATATCTGCTGCAGATTCAACCAGATCATGGTATATTGTCCTGTTTGCAGGGGCCCTCATAAGGAAATCTATCTTCTTATCCATCATAGATCTGATATTATTTTCAGAGAAGAAACCAGCATCCATAATACTGAGGCCGGGTTTTATTCCAAGTTTCTCCATCTCACTGTTCGTTGCGGAAAGCGTGGAAACGTCCATGATGTTTCCTGGAATATACCTGAAATATAGTGGACGGTTTCTCTTCCGATCCATTACAAGTATGAGCTTGATCTCCTCATCCATCGTTTCAGAAGAATATCCCCACTGTGTCATTTCCAGATCGATCTGGTTGGGGAGCGCCGTGGTGTCAATGGATATGCCCTCTTCCGGTTGTGTCAGGTACATCTTATAGAAATCTCTTAAGGTTGACTCCTCTCCAAACTTTACCAGGAGTTCAGATATTCTCTGCGAGATCATGTCACCTGAGGCAAGATATCTTGCAATATTGCCTTCATACCATATGCCTGCCCTTCTCATGGATGTTTTGCCAAGTATGCGGTAAAGCATTAAAGGAAGTACATTGTTCTTCAATGCAAAATCATATACGTCTTTCATTCTTTTTTCCATGAATTTGATCAGGAAATAAGAATCACCGAAATCAAGGATCAGCTTTTCATGCTTCATGTTCACATTGCCGGGCCTGATGAACTCTTTTCTTTCCCTGTTCACAACCTGTCCGAGGTATTTACTCTTCTGTGCAGGGGCCTTCTTCACCTTGTCATAGTACGATGTCACCTCATAGGCGTATTCCTTGTTCCCGATCTTCTTGTATCTTATGAATGACATAAAGTGTGTTTACACATTATCATATAACTCTTACTACTCTGCAAAACAGGTGAAAACACTAAAACATAGTGCCTAATGGTCAGGGAATTTAGGAACTTCTGATGCTGAATAACCTCATTATTGACGAAATGTTAAAATATCTGGGCCCAGCAGTTAAAGTCATAGAGTATAAATTTCATTGAACGTAAGTAACAGAAAAATGAGCTGTTCTGATTTTAAG
>JAKAWU010000049.1 GCA_021816965.1 Thermoplasmata archaeon
TCCCCTGGCACTTGCTCCAGCTGTCATGCATGCTCTTGATGATTCATTCTATATTGGTGCGATACTTTCTGCCGCTGCGGCTGTTCTTTCTGTTCTAAGGGGCAAGCGGTATTTCCATCATCTTAACATGAGTGACGAGGATCCTTCAAGGCGGGATCTGAATGACTCTGTTAACAAGTCTGATAAAAAACAGATTCCTCAGGAAGTCAAGGCAGAAGCAGGAGGCAGGAAATGAGTGACGACAATTCAATAAAGATCTGGAGGGCATTTGTTGAAACCTGGAAATTATGGAAGAGATCGGTGGATTCAAATTTTTCTTCCGTTAACCTGGACAGCACTAGTTACAGCGTTCTCAGAAATCTCGCGGAAAATGGACCCACAACCATGGTAAGAATGGCTGCTCTGACAAATGTCACACAGGGATGGATTACTGGAATTATCGATAATCTTGAGGAGCAAGGACTTGTTATCAGGAGAAGAAGCAGGGAGGATCGAAGAAAGATTGATCTTGTCATTACTGATTCCGGTATCAAGAGATTTAAGGAGGCAAGAAAACTTCATCTTGATTTTATCGAACAGTGTCTTTCCGGAATAGATGATTCCTCAGCGGAGAACCTTCTGAAGAGTCTGGAAACATTGAAGAGTTCAATCTCTGAAAGAAACGCGCCGGTTGAAAAATCCAGTAAGTAGAACCTGTTTGCGTATTCAATAATTACTCATTTCAGAAGATTTAATAATAATTTTACGATTAGAAATGCTTGCCCAGGAAACATTAATGCAATAATATTCAGTAACCCAGATGTGAAAAGGTCAAGGTTGGTAAAAGTAATGGCAATTTTATCGATCCTTGTATTTATTGCCGTCATACTGGCTTACACTCAGGAAATCCCACCCATGAGTGTTGTCGCTTCTGAGAGCATGACGCATTCAGATTACTGGACGCCTGGTACTATCAATGTAGGGGACATAGTATTTGTAAAGAAGGTATCACAGGTACCGGATAATATAGTAACTTATGTTGTAGGCCGTGAAACAGGCTATAAAAGTTATGGTGAGTTCGGTAACGTTATTCTTTATAGAAGCTCCAGCGGGTTGACGATTATACACCGGGCCATGTTTTATCTTTCATGGAATAATTCATGTCCTGTAATTCAGGGATATCATAATCAGAGCTGGATGAAAGTAACCAGAGATTACGTGCTTATCGATGATGCCGGTTACAGTCATAGAAATCTTGTCGTTTATATATCTAGTTTTGTAAACGAAAGTGGTTTCATAACAATGGGGGATCATAACCTAGCTGTATCAGATGAATTCAATTCTAGCATGTCTGCATATATTGCCGCAGATCAGAACGTTGGCATTACAAATGCACCTGTTAATTCTGGCAATATAGTAGGAGTGGCCTTCTGGGATATTCCATGGTTTGGTCTCATAAAATTGAATCTCTTGCGCTTGTATGGCCAGTGGCCGGAATATAATGAAGTTGCCAAGGACTCCTATTATTTTTTATTTGCTTCATTATTCTTAATATTTGGGGCGATCCTGTTTCCATATAAAAAGGTTGGAAATAAGCTGAAGAGTCATAAGCGGCTAAAACAATAGGATAATTATTATGTTCTTTTTAAAACTGTTTTCTCCTAAGATAGATCCGGCAGAAAGAATATATCGATAAAACTTAAAACAGATGAACCACTTTCATTTTATCTGAGGATGAATAAAATTGTTTGGCGATGAGTTAATTAATTTTGAACACGGACGACCCTTCAATTTAATAGGAACATTCAGGGAAAAAGATAAGGTTCTGGTACGGGTGTTTATTCCTGAAGCAACGGATGTTTCAATTGAGGTCTCAGGATCTAGGAAATTATCTTATGAGAAAGGCAACCAGCTCTTCGAGGCTTTATTTGATGATATACCGGAAACCGAACATTATCGGGTCTATTATACAGGAAAGGATAAAAGAGAACACAGTGAGATCTATCCATATTCATTCAAGCCTGAAATCAGTCCGGATGATATCTATCTCTTTAAGGAGGGTCAGCTGAAATATGCATACAGAACATTTGGTGCACATGTAGAGAATAGAGATGGAATAAGCGGTGTAAGATTTATTGTCTGGGCTCCAAATGCTAAAGCTGTGTCAGTAGTTGGAGATTTCAACTCATGGGATTACCGAAGGTATCCAATGGAAAATGTCAATGATTCAGGTATCTGGGAGATTTTCATACCTGATCTGAAACACAATGCATTTTACAAGTATGCCATTAAATTCCAGAATGGCCAGGTTGAGATGAAATCTGATCCTTTTTCCTTCTACATGGAAAAAAGGCCACGAACTGCTTCCATTGTGACTGATCTGAATTATGACTGGACGGATTCCGGATGGATACAGACAAGAAACAATCATCAATCGAAGAAATCACCTATTTCTATTTATGAGATCCATCTGGGTTCATGGAAGCGTCCATGGGATAACAGGGATTTCATGAACATAAGGGATTTTGGCAATGATCTGATCAACTATGTTAAAGATCTGGGTTTCACTCATATAGAGATGATGCCGATAATGGAACATCCTCTCGATGAGTCATGGGGATACCAGGTCGTCAACTATTATGCTCCAACTTCCAGATATGGTACCCCAGAGGATTACATGTGGTTCATAAACGAATGCCATAAAAATAATATTGGAGTAATTCTGGACTGGGTTCCAGCTCATTTTCCTGAAGATGAATACGGCCTCTATAACTTTGATGGTACTCATCTTTATGATCATGCAGATCCCAGGCTGGGGAAGCATCCTGACTGGGGAACGAGAATATTCAATCTTGCCAGATACGAAGTAAGGAATTACGTTCTCTCGAATGCGGTATACTGGATAGATGTTTTCCATGCTGATGGTATCAGGATTGATGCGGTAAGCTCAATGCTGTACCTGGATTATTCAAGGAAGGAGGGTGAATGGATACCAAATATCTATGGCGGAAGGGAGAACCTTGACTCAATATCTTTCTTCAGGGAATTGAATTCCTTCCTGCACAGCACTTATCCATATGTAATAACGATCGCTGAAGAATCAACGGCATGGCCTGGAGTTACAAATTCCCTTGAAGCTGGTGGCCTTGGTTTCGACTTCAAATGGAATATGGGATGGATGCATGATACACTCGAGTATTTCTCATTAGATCCGATATACAGGAAATATCACCAGAACCTTATCACTTTCACAATATGGTATGCTTTCAGCGAGTCTTTCATCCTTCCACTTTCACATGATGAGGTTGTACACATGAAAGGCAGCCTGTTCACAAAAATGCCAGGAGATGAATGGCAGAAGATGGCCAATCTGAGGTGCCTGTATGCATTCATGTTCCTCAGCCCAGGAAAAAAACTGGTATTCATGGGATCAGAATGGGGCCAGCATGAAGAGTGGAACGTAAAGGAAGGATTGAGATGGGAACAGGCGTCCTATTTCTACAATGCCCGGCTGATAAGATTCTTCAGGGATGCTCTAACTCTTTACACAAGCAATAATCTCTCCATATCAGACCAGGATCCTTCGGGGTTCGAGTGGCTGGATTTCTCTGACTATAACCAGTCGGTATTCAGTTTCATCAGGAAGACAGGTAAAGAGGGGTTCATACTCGCGGTTTTCAATCTAACCCCCGTTCCTAGGATGAATTACAGGATAGGTGTTCCAAGGGATGGTTTTTATAAAGAAATACTTAACAGCGACTCAGAAATCTACGGTGGAAGCAATATGGGTAACTTTGGAGGCGTCCATACCGACACCGTTATGTCACATGGGAGAAATAACAGCATAAACCTGACACTTCCTCCGTTATCATGTGTTGTTTTCAGATTTAACAGTGATGAAGATGAAAGGTGAAATCTGGGTAGAGAACGTAAAACCTTCTGTCGATAATGGGAAAAGATACGCAAAGGTCACTGAAGGAGAGGATGTGACTGTTAAATGTGACATAATTTCTCATGGTACCGCAAGGGTTGATGCCGCTATTATGTTCCGGCATGATACTGAAAAGAAATGGCGTTCCTCGTCCCTTGAATTCGTAGACAATGATTCCTGGTCAGGCAGGTTCACAGCTGAAAAAACGGGCCTCTATAGATACAGGATTGTTGCTTGGCATGATCAGGTTTCTACTCTTATGGCGGACTGCAAAAAATGGCTGGATGCAGGTGAAGATATAAAGGAGGACCTTAATCTGATAAAGAAGTTACTTAATGGAAACAGCAATCTGAAAGGTTTCCTTGAAGATCTCGATAAAGATCCTGTTACATTAATCAATAAATTTGTTTCATCTGATAATATTTATTCCAATCTTAGAAAATTTTTCCCCAGGCTTGATCAATCAGAATCTGATGAATACCAGGTTTTCTCAGACCCTGAATACGGTGGGTTCGCATCATGGTATGAGATATTTCCAAGATCACAGGGTTCCGACCCGAGAATATCCGGCACATTCAGGGATTGCATAAACAGGCTTGACGACATCAAAGAGATGGGTTTTGATGTAGTCTATCTCACGCCAATTCATCCTATTGGCATTACAAACAGGGTCGGAAAGAATGGGTCCCGTGTTGTAACCCCAAATGATCCCGGGAGTCCGTGGGCCATAGGCAACGGTGACGGCGGTCACAAATCAATTAACCGTGATCTCGGTACAATGGAAGACTTCGAGATATTCCTGACAGAAGCGAGAAAAAGGGGTATGGAGGTGGCACTTGACATTGCATTCCAGTGCTCACCTGATCATCCTTACGTCAAGGAACACCCTGAATGGTTCAGGCACAGGGAGGATGGTTCGATCAGGTACGCAGAGAATCCGCCAAAAAAGTATTATGATATATATCCGCTCAATTTTGAGATACCAGACGAAAAGGATCTCTGGGAAGAACTGAAAAGCATTTTTGAATTCTGGATTGATCATGGGATAAGGATATTCAGGGTCGACAATCCGCACACCAAGCCTCTTGATTTCTGGGAATGGTGCCTCAATTCCATTAAAAGGGACCATCCTGAGGTTGTCTTTCTGTCTGAGGCATTCACCAGGCCAAAGCTTATGTATGCTCTTTCCAAGGCTGGTTTTACAGAATCATACACATATTTCACATGGAGAAATTATGATTTCGAGATCAAAGAATATTTCACTGAATTATCCGATCAGGATCTATCCAGCTATTTCAGGCCCATGCTCTTCACAAACACACCTGATATTCTGCCTGTTGTTCTGCAGACTGGTGGAAGGAATGCTTTTATAATGAGGGCAGTTCTCGCAGGTTTTCTTTCACCGCTATGGGGTATTTACAGCGGCTACGAACTATGCGAGAATGCAGCTATACCTGGAAAGGAAGAATACATGAATTCAGAGAAATACGAGATAAGGAAGAGGGACTGGTTTGCGCCAGGAAACATAAGATCCATCATATCAAGGATCAATCAGGTCAGGAAACAGGAAAGTGCTTTTCATGGCAGGATAAATGTCACCTTTCTCATATCATCGAATCCAAACATAATATTTTTCAGAAGGTTAAATGAGACAACCGGTGAATCAGCATATGTTGCAGTTAACATCAACCCATTCGAATCCCATACCTCAAATCTCGTCCTGCCAATCGAGCTCGAGAATATAAAAGAAGGCGAAAGATACCAACTGGAGGATATTTATATTGGCGGATCATTCTACCTCACAGGCAGGAATCTCACGGTGTCACTGGCACCTGGAGTGAAACCTGCTGTTGTATATAAGGTGAGGCGGTAGATATTGCCTGATGATGTCAACAATCTTTGGTACCGGGATGCTATATTTTACGAAGTCCATGTAAAGTGTTTCTACGATTCAAACAACGATGGAATCGGAGATTTTGAGGGGATGCGTCAGAAACTGGATTACCTTAAAACGCTTGGAATAGATTGCATCTGGCTTCTTCCTTTCTATAAATCACCTCTTAAAGATGATGGATATGACATATCCGACTATTATTCGATCCAGCCTGAGTACGGTACCATGGATGATTTCCAGAGATTCCTGGATGATGCACATGCTTCCGGTATACGAGTGATAGCTGATCTCGTCTTGAACCACGTATCTGATCAGAACCAGTGGTTCCAGGAGGCAAGAAAGGATCGTAACTCACCGAAGAGAGACTGGTTTGTCTGGAGTGATACAGACAAGAAATACAAGGATGCGCGCATTATTTTCATCGATACTGAGATATCAAACTGGGCATGGGAGCCCAACAGCAGGCAGTATTACTGGCACAGGTTCTACTCATCCCAGCCGGACCTTAACTATGACAATCCAGAGGTGAGGGAGGAGATGAAAAATGTTATAAGGTTCTGGCTGAAGAAAGGGCTTGATGGATTCAGATGCGATGCTGTTCCATATCTTTTCGAGCGTGAGGGTACCAGCTGCGAAAATTTGCCTGAAACGCATGCTTATTTCAAGGAGATAAGGAAAATGATTGATTTTGAATTTCCTGGAACCATCCTGCTGGCTGAAGCGAACCAGTGGCCATCTGACGCCAAGGCTTATTTTGGAAACGAGGATGAATTCCATATGTGTTTTAATTTTCCACTAATGCCAAGGATTTTCATTTCACTTGCAAGACAGTCTGGAAATCCCATCATTGACATAATTAAACAGACGCTTCCAATCCCGACGACATGTGACTGGGGTATATTTCTCAGAAATCACGATGAATTAACTCTTGAAATGGTGACAGACGAGGAACGGGATATCATGTACTCAGAATACGCGAAACTGCCGAAAATGCGCCTTAATCTCGGGATTCGAAGGAGGCTTGCCCCTCTTGTTGACAATGAGAGATCATCACTGGAACTCCTTAATGCGCTTCTGCTTTCTATTCCAGGGTCACCAATCCTGTATTATGGCGATGAACTGGGCATGGGCGACAATATATACCTTGGTGACAGGAATGGTGTCAGGACACCGATGCAGTGGTCCTTTGACAGGAATGCCGGTTTTTCAAGGGCGGATACCGAGGCACTGTATTCTCCTGTTATAATAAATCCTAATTATCACTATGAATCTGTCAATGTTGAATCAGAATCCCGGATA
>JAKAWU010000006.1 GCA_021816965.1 Thermoplasmata archaeon
AAATCCTAACTTTTTAATGGGTTATGGCATACAGGAGAAAAGCGGAGGTTGCCGAGTCAGGTCAAAGGCGGCAGACTCAAGATCTGCCTCTGTAGGGATTCGCCGGTTCGAATCCGGCCCTCCGCATATCCCTTTTTGGTTAAATGCGTATTATAATCTTAAAGCCGGTTCTGTCAGTTCTATGAAGTCTGGGCATGGTTGTCAAGAGTCGGATGACTCGTAAATTATTAACAAATTAGTATAAATAATTTCCTATTTTGAAAAGTGTGTCCAGAAAATTTTTTTAATGACGTCTAACACACTTATGAGAATTTCTAATAACCGGGTTATTTTACCAGATTTAGTAAGAATAACCTTTATTCATGGGTTGCCCATAATACAGCATGGAAAACCTTCTCGATGAAGCACTCAAGGAAATATATAAGGAAACGATGGGTCGTGATTCCCTTGCATTATTGTGCCTTCAACAACCTTCTCCTCGCCCCTGTTTGCGTCCCTGATCTCGGACCAGTTATCCGGGTCCAGCGGGCCGTAATAGTAGTATACCCTGGCAGCATCCCTCTCATTCTCATAATAGGCAGGCTTCGCTATCGCCTTATCGGTAGCGTCCCTGCCTCCTATCTTTACCTTCACCAACGTGGTTGGTGAATCATTTATCTTATCAACCAATTCTTTTATGTTCACTGGTATCACTTCCAGTTACAGCACTTCTTGGCTGCCCTCACCCCTCCCCAAAAATCGCCTTTTACCGGCAGTGCCGGTCCACACGGGTGAGAATGTGACCGTCACACTCACGCTTGATCAAACTTCTTCTGAACCTTCAATACTACTACCTACAGGTCAAATATAATACTTTCCATGGTTTCAGATTCGGGACGATAAGGAGGGCAATGAATGAGGGGTATCTTCTATTGAAAGGACTGAGAAAGGTGACAGGGGAGTTTGGTTTCAGCGTAACAGCATACAACATGAAGAGGGCAATAAGCATCTATGGTAACAGATCAGTAATTCAGAGCCTATGAAATAGAGAAAAACGACCCTTATCTAAATCCCTGTCTAAATTCAAGTGTAGCTATACCCAGAATCCCGCATGTTCAAAAATAATTTTCACACGACCTCCTTCGAGCATACGTTGGACGATCGCCTCCTAACGGTCATCCCACAATCTAGATGACTATAATGTTTCCTGTAGGAGGAGAGTCACTCCCCATCTTAACATACCATCACATAGTTTACGACGCTTTGTTTAATTTTTGACTCTGTGTTCATCAAGATCATAGTTCATTACATCTTTACCTGATATAGCCGCAAAAATTAATTCCATTGCCCATTTGTCTATTTCGCTAACAATTTCCTTTGTTGAGAATAGAGTACGAAAAGCATCTGGATGGACTAATATTGAAATCTTCCATATTGACTCATACAGTACCTTAGCAATTTCGGAAATTTCCTTTGCCTCAATAATCCTCGCACCTACTATTCCGCCTGACTGAAAATACCTCTTCCTAGTTTCATTCGGAACATATGACAAATTTCGCTTAAATCCTCTCTTAGATGCTGGATCTGGTGGGATGTCAATCAATAAAATAAACTTATTTTGGAGCTTTTTGTCAAATTCCTCCTTAGTCTTTATTCCCGTTTCCGGGTTATACATGTCTTTGTAGAGTATGTCTTTTACCTTTTCATTTAACTTAATTGAAATTTCAGCTTTCTTATCCCACTTCAAGTTATATATGAGGTCCATCAAAGCGTCTGAAGGCTTTGAGACCAATATAGGAAAGTAATTATTTGCACCATCGAGTAGCCTAGAGACAGAATCAAATCCGACCGTTACTAGTTCCTTATAAAGCACCCTTCTGATCAGATCCTCAGCGAGCCCGGTTGAAGCATTACTATGACCTATGAATTTTTCATTTATTATTCTCATGTTTTCGAAATGTTTAATCATTAACTCATCATAGGAGTTGACATTGTAACCTTCCTGGCTTATCGGGTTTAGGTCTGTTCCTAATGTTTTGATATATTCACCAAAATTGTTTTTGAACTCTTTTGAGCTTTTATCCTCAGAGGCGGAACTTGAAAATGCCCCTTCCGGCAATTTCAACGCAACTAAATGTTGAATCATAGTTTTGATTATTCTGACAACATGATGCCAGTAGACGGATTCGAACATTTCGTATCGTGCGAATGTTACGGCCTCAGCAGAAATTTTTCCTCTTTCATAAACGCCTAAATTTGATTTAAAATTCCCATACTCGTCATGGTCTATTGCATATGTTAGGTCATTTATCAATTTTTCGTGGTCAATCTGACCTCCATAAGTTAGCCCGCATGCTTTACTGTCTCTTTGAATATAATCAATCTTGTCACAATCAATGGGTCCGTCTATCACAGCAGACAAGAGATTGGATTTAATGCTCTCTTTATATATCTCTAGATTGATATTTACATGGGATGATACCGAATAATGGGAGCCTTTATTTATTATATCGGCAATGACACCTAATATAGCATTCTTTTCATCATCATTTTTAGCATCAGGGAACCATTTCATTATAATGTCTTTTATCGTGTGTCCTTCTTTATCTTTGATGTCAGAGCTCAAAAAATTAATACTAAATATCGAATGAAGCAATAACTCTGGTGCTACCTCTTCGATATCATGCGCTAACGGAAATTGCCCTAGATCGTGAAGAATTGCAGCCAACATTAGTTCGGTCGCATCATCTCTAGTCACCAAGCCTCTGAAAACGGGGTACCACGGGTCATTGAATAGAGCTCTAATATATTTAAGTGAGTAAGTATATACCCCTATTGAGTGTTCATACCTCGTGTCTGTGGCCGTGGGATATACAAAAGAAACAAACCCTAATTGGGAAAAGTATTTAAGCCTCGAAAATAACGGATGCTCAATCAAAGACTTAAGATTGTCTGTCATCGTTGTCATAATTAGGGGAAT
This sequence comes from Thermoplasmata archaeon, assembly GCA_021816965.1. Taxonomy (GTDB): domain Archaea; phylum Thermoplasmatota; class Thermoplasmata; order Thermoplasmatales; family Thermoplasmataceae; genus Cuniculiplasma. The sequence goes on from JAKAWU010000006.1 coordinate 2,960, forward strand.
TATCCGCAGTAATTTTACTGGAGATAATGACATTTCGGGAATTTCACTTTCCAGCGTCCAGGCTCCCTCTTCTTTCCTTACATCAATAATAAACTGTACAAGACTTTCGTACCTAATTTCAACATCATAGTCATTGCTAGTCAATCCTGGGAATACTTCCCCAATTGTGTAAGGCGGGTTTTCATACGGAACATTTCTGGCTCTTATTTGTATTAAAGAACTTCCATTTTTATTGTTTTCACCGTCTAATAGCCTTGTTGCTAAGAAGTGCAATGCCCTGAATCTAGGAGACAAAGTGATTTTTTCCCCTAATTTAGCTTCTATGTCTTGTAAAAGTTCAAGTATGGTAATTCCAAGTGAGTAGTAGTCAAACCCCCTCTTTAATTTACTTCGCTTCATTCTTATGGATAGGTGATCGCCCCTTGTTCCATCACCTGTTTTCCACTGCAAAATAAAAGGATGTGAGTAAGGTTCTGAGACTGCCAAAGAGACGTCATCATCATTAATAACATTATCTCTTGGATTCAACAGTTTTTCAATACTCCCCATATCCACCAGAACTACTCTCTTGTCCTTGTCTATCATACAGTTTTTAGGTTTGAAATCTAAGTAGACATAACCCTGCTTATTAATATAATCTAGGACTTCAGCGGATTCTCGTACAAAACTCAAAAACTCGTTGATCAGTTCATGCAAAGGTCCGGAATCAAAGTTCATACTGTTAGTAAGAATTTTTTCACACTTCTCCTTGAAATAATTTCCTGATTCTTTTCCATCGATCCATTCTTCTATGATAAACGGGATACTCCGTCCTTCGAGACTGATCTCTCTCGAATCGAAAAATCTGACAATTCCTTTATGATTTAGCTTCTTTAGGAGATTTATTTCTTTGTTTATTCCATTGCTGTCGTCTAATCTGTCTGGCCTAGGAAACTTAAGCGCATAAACCATACCCGTTCTAATATGTTGAATGTTGAATACATAACTAGTTCCGCCCCTGAACTTGAATGTAATCAGTCCTCCAATGCTCCCCTCATTTGTCTTCCCACAATAAAAATCGTTTTTCAAGACTTCGCATATTTCATCTAGAATAGTTAGAACCTTGTCTATCTCTTCATCTGCTTGCTTTTCCGAAAAATTCTTATCTTCTGTTAGGTATTTTTTTATATGCTTCCTTAATTGGTCAAAGACAGAGTCCATGCTAAAAGATAGTTGGATCCCAGTATTTATAATTTGTGAGTTATCGTGCTCTGTTGAATGAAGAAGAGTAGACACAATCTCTTCATTAAACAGGTATGTAAATATCCAGCCTGCTTTTCCCCTCACATTGTCATACCCTCCAGATATTTGAAACATCCTGTGGACCTGGATAGCTGTCTGCCCGATCCCCCCTTTCCCCCGAACAGGTATGAGCGTTCTGGACGCAAATTGACCATATAGGGGAGGGGAATCACTGCACTCAGAGCAAAGACGAGGATGCCAGTTGAATGAAAGCAGTGGAGCAGACAGCCACGTCCAGTGTATCCGGGCGTTTCAATCATCTTCCAGGTCTGACACCTTTCTCTCTGTGAGCATTACGTTTTCGTATTTCCATGGCTTCCTGTTGCTGAGCATGAAGTAAATCATCCTGAGCAGCTTCCTCATTGTTAGTACGTGGGCGAGTTTACCTGAACCCGTTCTCTCTTTCTGATGGTTGTAGTATTCCATTATGGGTTTGTTTCTAATCTTAACGGTATCCACAGCCATGGAGAGAGCCCATCTTCCAGTTGATGCCCCCTCCTTGGACATGTGACCTCTCCTTGTTATTGAGGAGGAATCCCTGTTGCTTGGAACTATGCTGAAGAACGAGGCTAGCTTACTCTCATTTGGAAATCTCTTGATATCACCTATGTATAATGGTAACAGGAAAGCGAGATAATAATCTATTCCAGGAATAGACATAAGGAGCTTGACGTCCTCTGATTCCCTTGCCCTTATCCTTTCTTCCAGAGGAGGGATCTGATCCTCAAGGAATTTCAGCCTTCTGAGCATTGTTTTAAGAACTATATCCTTGTCACTGTTGAATTTGATGCTCTCCATTGCCTCCCTTCTCTTCCCAGAGAAGTTCTCACTGCTCTCTGGGATTGTATCGTATAATCCCTCTCTTTTGAGGTAGCTGATTATGGATGTTTTCATCCTAGAGACTTCCTGCCCAAACTTTGCCCTCTGGATAAGGAGGTCACGGAATATTCTGTCTTCTTCTGACAGCAGGTGGGATTCCGGAATCATGTTCACCAGGTGAAGCTTTGCCAGCTTCACTGAGTCAACATGATCGTTCTCTCTCTTAGACTTCACTATCCATGAAAGCACCTTGGGGTGAGCAACAGTGATACTGTCATATCCAAGTGACTTCAGCTTGTTGAACACTACATAAGCCATTCCGGATGCTTCAAACGCTATCCTTGTTTCAGAAGGTATCTTCTCCCTGAACTCCCTGTATCCATCTGAGTTCATTGAAAATGTGAACTCTTCAATGATGTCTCCGGAAGGAGACATGTATGTTGCAACGCTTTCCTTTTCCCCAATGTCTATCCCTACTGCATAGTCGTTCATGTTTTCCATATTCACTTTCTTTCTCTTCATTCTTTTCCACCTCTAAAGCGACACCAAGCACTGGCTAGTGTCGCTTGAAGGAAAAGCAGGCGGCAGGGTATTTACTACTCAATCAGAGCAGATCGTTCAAAAGATTATAAATCCATTTATGTATTAATGGACAGCATGGTCAAACTCCAAATAGATTTGGAAAGAAGGGCGCTCGGTTCTGTAATTGGAATAGTAGCTTACGATGAGATCACAAACAAGAAAAAGAAGATAGGTCTTTTAATTCCAAAAGATCGTATTGGACTTGACGAATTGCCTCAAAAAATAAGTGTGATTATTGATTATTAATTAAGAGAGTGGGGTGTCTCACATATTGTGAAATCTCCGATGGATGTCGAACATTATTAACATATTCCATTATTTATTGCCTCTTGGGCTGATCCTGGAGGCATCCTCTCGTTTTTATGAAGGTTCTCCCCTTATCGTACAGCGCTGAGAATCCAGTTTCGTTGAAATCGTTAACCCAGCCCTCTACTGTTCTTGGGGAACGGCCAGGCATCCCTGCCACCTCGTAGCAGCTCATGCCTTCTGCTACCATCAACACCACCAAGCACGGAGACCTGTTGTGTTTTCAGGAACTCTCGCAATTTAAAATTAATCTCGCATGGAAATACTTAATCGCACCCAAAGATGCTTAGAATGCAGTTATTATCACTTTTTTCAGTGTCTCTATCTGAGCTGTCTTGCATTATATACTATTATGGACAACATTGTGGTAATAGCGAAGTACGAAAGCATTATTATGACCGACTCTCCCACCGTCGGGAAATAAGATGTTACTTGAACTCCGTTGATAACATATGTTGAAATGTGGGGTGGATAGGTGGGAAGGGGACCGCCTCGATTGCATCGCCACCATAGATAAGAATGTACCACGGTTCCCTATCAAACTGAAGTACTACCTGTTCTATCGCCAGAAAACCTACGAAGAGTAGCATAAATGATGATATGATAGAAACAGAAATGCTTCTGAACAAGGTACTGAAAAAGAAAGCTAAAGACAGACTGGCCAGGAGGAAAAGGATTGCGAGTCCGTAGGAACTTAACATTCCTGTTGGGATTGAGGAGTAGTGATATAAGCTTGCTGCGGCATCTATCGCATAATAAACACCAATCACCAAAGCTCCAGATGTGAGAGCGCCGAAGAGCCTTCCTATGTAAACTGATATCCTTGAGATAGGTTGGGTCAGAATCATGAGCCCCGTTCCGGAATAGAAATCTTGGGCAAACGCATCCCCCCCAAAAAATACGGCAACTACCACTATAACCAGAACTATGTTCCCAAGAACGTCACTTATGAATGAGGCTGCCAAGTGTGGAAATTTTATGGCACCAGAGAAGTAGACCGCAGCCATCATAACGGAAAGCAACGCTGATACTATGAGCATTCCATAGAACCTCCAGCTCCGGGCGTAGTAACGAAGAAAAGTTAGGTAGAATGCGTTAGTCACTTTCATGAAACTTGGTTTCATACATCTCCACCTATCATCTTAATGTACGCCTCCTCCATTCCGATGGCTCCTTTGCCTTCGAATCTTTTATTGACTTCAGCAACAGACATCCTCGATATTATCTTTCCCTTGTTTATGAAGATGACTTCATCACACAAGTCAGAAACTTCAAACATGAGGTGCGAACTTATGACTTTTCCTATAAACCTCCCATGAAAATCTCAATGCCCATTGATCTCTCTTCTTTTCATGTTTCCAACTGAATGTAATGCGGAATTAGCATTTCAGCAATGATTCAGTCACTTTGCATATGGAAAGCTTTATTCATGGGATCAGCATGTTCAATCAATGAGTAACATTGTAGATTACGGTCTCCGTGAAGCATATAATTCCATGAAATCCATGGACAAACTTGCGGAAATCGATCCCATGATAAATTGGGAATTATTGAGGCCCATAGTGAGAGAACTTTACAGGAATGATACAGAGAAAGGCGGAAGGCCCAATATTGATGAGATTGTCATGATAAAGACACTTTTCCTGCAGAGCATGTACAACTATTCCGATGAATCCATAGAGAGAGAACTGTACAACCGTATTGACTTCCGGAACTTCCTCCACTATCCGGAAATAATACCTGATTCAAGGTCAATCTGTGTATATTATGATCTAAATCACCAGAATTTTTTTACTCTTTTCCCTGAATTATTGTTTAGAGGAGAATATACATGTACAATTCATCAAAATACCTGTTTCCACGCTTGATCGATTTTGGCCGCATACCGTAGTCTATAAAACCGAGATTCCTGTATAGAGAATTGGCTCTCTTATTTGTGGTGAAAACACTCAGTGTCACGATTTCAAGTTTTCCTCTTGCAGCGTCCAGTGCACCTAAGATAAGTGCTTTTCCTATACCTCTGTCTCTGTATCCCTCCCTGATCGCAATTCCGAGAACTCCATTGTGTGAGACTTCAGAACCAGGTCTAATTCGGTGAATATCGCATATCCCAACAACTTTTCCATCTTCCACAGCAACCCTCACGAATGCATCTCCTTTCATAGTGTTTCTGTAAAGATTTGAAAACCACTCAACTTCACTCTCAAAAGAAGGTTTGTCATGGAAGAATATGATGCCAAATTCTTGGTCTCTCTTAACTTCTTCATAGTACGAATAATAATTTTCTATAAGATCATTCATATCATTCCATTGAAGTTCTCTTATCATTCAACCAATAAATGATTAATATTGTTTAAAAATTTATCCATTCAACTGATTTCAATTATTTATGTGATATTTCAGAAACCAGAAGAATATGAACTTTTTAGACGAAAAATCTCTTACTGTGTATATTCACCGTTACGCACAGCAGAATAAGAATGCGAAAAGATTATCATAATACATACATTGTAGGAATCCAATATGCAATTATGGGAATGGATTTCAATCGTATCTATTATATTCTCTCTTCCAGTTATAGTTACATCATATTACCAGCTTATTCTTTTTGTTTCAGCACTTCTCTACCCACTTGATCTGGAAAAAGAGACTCCTGAATTGACGGAATTTCCATCTGTTTCAATACTCATTGCATGCTATAACGAGAAGAATGTTATAGGAGAATCACTTGATGCAATAACAACGCTTGATTATCCATTTTCAAAGATTAATGTAGTGATAGCTGACGATTCAGACGATGAGACACGGTTGATTGTTGATGACTATGCTATGAAACTTGAAAAATTAGGAATAAAAACAATTATTTCAAGAAGAGATGAAAGAATTAATTTCAAGAGTGGGGCCCTCAATAAAGCACTTCTTCTTGTCACAGGTGATTACACACTTCTTCTGGATGCGGATTCAAGAGTTAAACAGGAAACTCTAAAAAAAGGGATACACGCCATCCTAACACACAAAAACACTTCCTTTGTATCATACAGGGTAGGCCATTATAACAGGTATTTCAACAGGATCACGCAACTTTTTGCACTTTCACAGGACATGGGTGATATGCTGTCAAAGATGGGTTCATACCGGTTCAATCTCCCATTCTCTTTACAGGGTGGTTTCACTCTTGTTAAAACCTCCGTATTGAGGGATGTCGGAGGGTGGTCTGAGCACACAATTACTGAAGATGCAGATCTATCATGGAAGATATATCTCAATGGAACGAGGGGAATCTATCTCAGCAACTCAAGGATAATGAGCGAGGATCCCTCTACTCTGGAAACGTGGAAAAAACAGGTTGCAAGGGTACAGCAGGGATGGACCAAGCTTGAAATTGACAGATTCAAGAGCACAGTGAAGGCGAAAAATGTTTCAATCAGGAACAAGTTCATACTTTTCAATATATTCTTTGCACCATACTCCAATGTCAGCTGGCTTGTCACGACATTTATCTCTGCGTTTGCAGTAATATTTCAAATTGAAGCCCCAGCAAGCTCAATTTTCAGCAGCCCAATCTATGTGACCATACTTCTGATCCCTACGGTACTTTTCTATTTGTCAGGTGCCTATGCTCTCAAAGTTCAGAATATACTCAATTTCAAAAATGGCGTGATGATTCCACTGTTATCTTATACTACTGCCTGCATGATAACCAGAGCTGCAATAGGGTTTACTAATGGCATAATGGGAAAGAGAGGGAATTTTTTCAGAACACCAAAAAGAGGGATGAATGCATCTACAGACATGAAATATTATATGGATTTGAAAATGGACAGAAGCGATTACATAGAAGCAACATTCTCTGCAATAGGTATAGTTGTGGGAATAATAGTTCTTTATTACGGGGTCTGGGTACTTTCTCTCTCTTTGTTGATCTTTTCAATTCTGACACTCAAATCAGTAAATTTCAGGAAGTCTTCACCTGCGGACACTTCTGTGGAAGTTAAAGAAATTCTGGATGAAGCAGTAAAGGCTTTATGACAGCACAAAGAGTGTGAATATCTACTCAATTGTTTCAATGTTGGATTGAAATACAAGAGCCGCCGACGGGATTCGATCCCGCGACCTTGTGCTTACCAAGCACACGCTCTACCATGCTGAGCTACGACGGCGACAGGGTGAAAATGTAATAACATTAATAAATTTTGCATAATGTGGCATTTTAGTTCTTATACAGAATGAGACCATTTTTTTCAACTGTGGAACACATTCCTATGGTTTCCATATGCCTCAAATGAGATATGGCCTCCCCTATGGCAAATTTCTTCTCCATGTGATTCATTGAATCAAGATGCCTCCCCCTGCTCCATGTCATTTTGCACGCAATATCATATGCAGTTATCATTTTCCCATTTATGATATTCCGTATCTCTTCCATTCTTGTTGTATGATGAGACAGGAGAGATTCGATTCTTCCCTTCACATTGCTGAAGGGAACTCCATGTCCCGGATATGCATTATTGATAGGAAGAAGCGCCGTCTTTTTCAAACTATCAATGTAATGGCCCAGAAAATCAGTCACACCATCGTAATAGCTTATGTTTGGAGTGATTTTCTCAAGTATATGGTCACCTGTGAATATTATGTCAGTTCCTGATGGAATGAAGCAGGTCGAACCAGGTGAATGGCCGGGTGTGCTCACATATTCGATACCTGTTTTTGTTACCGGCAGTTTATCAAAACTGTTTATGGAAAGTCCGGCATATTCATCAAGTTTTGCAAATACAGGGTTCTCCTTTCTGAAAGCAAGAGAAGTAGGATCTGGCACGCCATTCATTTCAAGGAGTTTTTCATCATTTCCTGCGTAGCCATCAACATCTTCCTGCATTTTTAATATAAATTCAAGATCATTTTTTCCAATATAGAGTGGAATTCCATATTTCTCACTTGCAATCACTCCTCCTCCAAGATGATCAATGTGTAGATGAGTAAGAAGGATACCATCAATTTCTGAGAAATCAACGCCACTGTTTAAAAGGAAATCAAAACCTGCCCTATCCATACCGGCATCAATCAGATAGGTGCCTTTTTCTGTTTTTATTCGGTAAACAGAAGCAAATTTGAGTGCCCTTATAGCTATAGGGACAGTGTACATTTTAATCTCAGGGTTCATGGTTCTTGATGTTTTCATCAATAATCTATTTTATTCAATATTCGTTTTCTTTATAACACTATTCGAAACAGATAAATTGAATCTTAACAACGGAATGAAAAAAATTTAATATATGCTTCAATTGTCTCACGTTGACAGACTTCGATTATGATGCAATAATAATTGGTGCTGGAACGGCAGGGTTGTCTGCCGGTGCAGTGTTGGAAAAGAATGGCAAGAACTATATTATTCTGGATAAGAAAAAAGAGATAGGAGTTCCAGTCAGGTCCACGGGTGCAGTTTCACTTGAATGGGTGAGAAGAATAGGAATGCCTGAGAATCCTGAGATTATAGACGCAGAAATTTCCAGCATGAGTTTCAGAACAGACAGGAACGCAAGAATTGATATGAATTTTGGCAAAACTGTAGGACTCGTTTACAATTTCACAAATTATGAAAAATTTCTTTCAAACAAATTTGCCGGAAAACTCAACATAAAACTTAACACAAGGGTTACAGGGGTTTCAGGTAACGTGGTTACTACTGAAAACGAAACATATACTGCAACACACATAATCATGGCTGCCGGACCCCAATCTACTTTTGGAAAGAAATTACCGAAAAACGAGGTTCTGGTGGCATATGAAGAAATAAGAAAAGCGCCTGCAAGAGATGACTTTCAGATGATCTTATGGTTTAGCGATGATGCTCCAGGCGGATATTTCTGGGATTTTTCAGAATCAGGAAATTCCAGGAAAATAGGTGTTTGTTTTTATCCTCTGAAAGGTGAACAACCAAAGGAAATTCTGTATAAGTTTCAGGAAAAATTCCCTGAAATCAAAGGGGAGATGATTTCTACAATGGCGCATCAGATTCCTCTGGGAATGCCGCTTGAAACTGTTATAGAGGAAAACAGACTCTACACAGGAGACATGGTCAATGCAGTTCTAAACACAACTGCAGGGGGACTTCAGGGAGCATTCTGGACTGGAAAGGAAGCAGCCCTTGCGGTGGTTAGCGGCAATCCGAAACAATATCAGGCGAAATGGGATTCGGAAATCAGGCCATGGTTGATGAAGCATCACAATCTGCACAGAAGAATGAACAGGAACGGTGCAAAATCCATAGGGAGGCTGATGACTTTGGCAAAGGTCATGCCTATGTCAATGAAGAAAAAGGTATTTGGTGGACTCTAAAACTCACTTTCTATCTTTGATTATCTCAATAAGCTTCATCCTGTCATAATCCAGTTTGAATTTTATTTTTTTCGTCTTCAGTAATTTTGATATGGCTTCGGCCGCATCATATACAGATTCTGATGAGTAATTGTAAGTAACAGTCATTTCAGTCTTCCCAAGAGGAAAAATTAGTGTAAGGCCAGTTTCCTCAGAATGAAATCCAATCGGTTTCTTGTCATTGGATATTTCTCTCATGTTAAGCTCAAGTTTCACGGTATAATGCTGTTCCTCTTCCTGGGAAAGTTCCTTCTCTCCTTTAATAACGTGGAAAATGTCAGGAAACACTTTTTCCAAATTTTTCCATTTAAAAGAGGGGTCGAAGATAAAATGGGCGCTCCAATTTTTCACTTATCATAATCGAATCTTTTTATATTAATTTGATTGATTATCTTAATGTTGCTTCATTCAAATAGTTAATGCAATATATATAGCAATCAGTAACATCTTTATAGTCAAATACGCTCAAATACAGATGGTATCCCTGACACCACTATTTTACAAACTTCTCCTGTCGAGGGTGTTTTTAAGTATCACATTCAACTTTTTTGTGATATTTTTTCTCTGGATCATTGTTATTGATTATGATTCAGTATTTTTTGCAGGAATGCTTGCAACAATTTACCTTGCAACGTCTCTTTCCTTTTCATTGCCCATAGGCCACATGATAGACAGAATGAACAGCACTGTGGTTGGATTGCTGGGAACACTGGTAGGAATTTCAGCTGCAATTCTGGTATTTTTTGGTCAATCATTGATTTTTGTTTATATAAGCATGGCTCTGTTGACTTTAGGAGTGACGATGAAAGGTGACTCATTCAGTGCCACGACGAAAAAACATCTTGATGATAAACAGTATCATGAAGCAAGTTCATATATTCAGGGCACTGTATATGCTTCAAATCTTCTGGGGACAGCAATTGGTGGTGTTTGCATTCTGTACTTCAGGGATTATTTCCCAATAATTATGATTTCGTTTGTCATCGCATCCCTGTTCACTTCTACCATTGCTAAGGAGGAAAAATCCCGATCATCTGCAGAAACAGGAATGAAGGAAATGCGTTCAGCAATTTATTTTTATAGAAAAATTCTTGGCTTCATGATTGTTGCCTTTGCACTTAACGGTCTTTTTGAGTCAATTGATGTCTATTCATCGGGGCTATTCCATATTGTCTTGAAGACCTCACCACTGTATTATACAATTTTCGTCGCATCAGTACCTGTAGGGGGAATCATAGGTTCGGTAATTTCTAAAATGTTTCCTGCAGTCGGTAAAAATGGCATAAAAATATCTGTTTTTATCTTGGGAGTTTCACCGATTTTAATTATTCTTGGAATCAGCAGGATGGCTATTATTGATATTGCAATGGCTTTTACTCTGGGGCTCATTCTTCCTATAATCAACATACCTCTCACTGCAAAACTCATGGGCGTTGTGCCGAAAGAAATATATGGAAAGGTCATGGCTTTCCTGAGGGTGTTTATAAGTGGTTCAACTCCCCTGATGGCTGCCATATTCTCCTTTGTATCAATTTATGTTCCTGTGGACATGATGTTTCTTTACATAGGATTGGCAATGATCCCTATCACAGCACTCTCTTTTGCTGTAATACCAAGATTCATGGCTTTGGAATCCTGAAATAAATTCTCCGAGATACAAAGTGCAATTGAAACAGAATATATTGTAAATTGCTTTATTCACAGCTTCTGTTACACATTTATTATTGATCTGAGCCATGATTTTGGGAAGATATTTTATCTTCCAATGATACATTCTCCCTAACCCACTTTTCTTCTTCTACAAGAATTTGATTTTGAAATATTTCTGGTTATTGTTATTCGAATTTAGAATACATCTTGCTTATTTCATTAAAAGACAACTTAATATTATAATTTAGTATTCTAATTCTTAAAAGATGATAATCAAAGAAGTTGGAATTGAAAATTTCAAAGGGATCGATTCATTAAAATTCAAACCAAAACTTCTGAATGTAATTGTAGGTAGAAACAATACTGGAAAAACTTCAATTATAGAGGCCATTGCTATGGCTCTTGACGGAACATTTCTTGATGAGAATTATTCGGAATCTCCGACCTCAATAATTAACTACCTGGCGAATTCAGGAGAAATTTCTCTTGCCCTATCTGAAAATCGAAATACCAAACTTGTTTTGAAATTCAAGAGAATAGATGAGCATGATCTGTATAAAAATATAGTCAGTAAGACATTGAATGACATTAAAAAAATTCAAGCTGGATCTGAAAAAAAAACAACTTCAGGAACGATTGATTCTAAAAAGATTAAAAAAGCTATAGATTCAAACGATATTTCTATATTTCAAGATGCAATCGAAGTAATTCTCAAGAATAGGTTTACAACAGATATTATTAAAAAATTATTACAAGACTGTGTCTTAGTCAATAATGGAAATGAAGAGTATCTACTATTTGGGAATGATTTCAGATCTTTTGTAAATCAAATCACTGAAGCAGTTATTGAAAAAATTTATGATAAAAGTGTTGTTAAACAATTAGTATGGTCAACTAATTTTTCCTTGATACACTATTCTACATATTCACCAATTTTTCCAAGTCAAAGAAAGAAAAGTATCTATGATTCTACGAAAATGATCTTTGTTAAAAATCCATTGCAAACTTTACAAACTCTATTAATCACGAAGGAGGGGCATCAGGAATTATCCTTAGAGATAGAAGATATACTCAAAAAAGATGATGTTCTTCCAAACTTAATTAGATTCGATTTTACTGAGTTAGTATTTGATACGCCAGAAAGTAGAAAATCTGTCAAATTTAATAGGATGGGGGAAGGCTTCCAAACTCTGGTAGCCATTTTAGCAATTCTAAAATCCAACGGAAATGTAAATTCTATTTTTCTGATGGAAGAACCGGAAGTACATATGCACCCCGGATATGTTGGTGAACTAGTAAAGTATTTAGCACAAATATCAAGTTCTCTGAAGATCCAGTTCTTCATAACAACCCATAGTTATGACTTGATTCAGTCACTCCTTGAAGAGGAAAATCCTGATCTCAAAGAATTTTTGGAAAAAAATCTATTATTACTCAGACTAAACAAAGTTAATGACACTATAATAGGAGAAAACATAACATATAAGGATGCAAAGAAGGATAGTTCCGTTCTTCTTCTTGATTTGAGAGGAATTTGATTGAAGGCGCTCATACTGTTAGAAGGAAATAATGATGGAATATTCCTTAAGGAAATAATACAAAATACCGCTTTTCCTAACATCAGACCAAATTATTATAAAAATCAGGGAACAAAACCTCAAAAAAAAGTTGAAGAAACTAAACTCCTAAGGAGCTTTTGTAGAAAAGATTGTGAGCATAATTTGCTAATAGAAGAAGAGGGAGGAAAAGGCTTTGTCCTGAGTCTTTTTCATAATGTAATTGTTAATTTCTTGATAACCAACAAAAATATTCATTTAACAGTGATATTTGATCACGATGGAAATGATCCAACGAAGGAAATTGAAAAAATTAACAAAAATCTCCAAGACAAAACTTTTGGAAGAATTGAATTGAAACCAGCTGTTCCAAAAAAACAAATTATTCCTGGATTATATTCAAGAGAATTTTTTCTAACCATTAACCAAGGAAAATATAATAGAAACTTGACAAGTTTTTCCTTTATCAGTTTTGATAAATCTTTAGAATGTGAAGTGGCTAAACTCTGCCATAAATCTGAGAGTGAAATAGATGAAAATGACATAAAATTTTTTGCGTCTAAAATAAAATTCAATGACTTAATTCCCAATTCACCTTAGCTGAAAGATGTCAAATCTTTAAACTCTGAAAAATTTAAAAATTTAGTTTATAAAAGAAGGCGGGAGCTAAACCATTGTTATGGCGCCCGAGCCGGGATTTGAACCCGGATCTAAGGCTCCGCAGGCCTTCAGGATATCCAGATTACCCCACTCGGGCATGTAAGGTAATTGTATCTGGCAAATAATCTTTAAATTTCAATGGTATCCAATTATGGAGACTACCTTATTATACTGTATTTACATGACTATATATGCTCCCACTTATTAAAGCAATAATAGTTGCCATTATAGTGGTTGGTGTTGGCGTTCCAACAGCCTATGTTGCCTATACATACTATGCACCTGGCACGGTGCCTATGACAAATTTCATTCCACAGCAATCTTACGGGGTTGTTCACTATCAGAACAGCACAACTTCTCTTTATGTATATGCTGCAAACAATTCTTCAGCTATAATTATCAACTATAACTTGAAATCATTTGAATCTTTCTTCAATTCCAGTGTAAGCACAGGCTTCAAAAATTCTGTGAATACATCCATTAATGTTACAGAACTCAATAGCACATATTACGGGTTTTCAATATATTCTGTGAATGGAATAAATCTTAACTTATCATCACTTAAGGGCCCCTACTCAGGATTGAATGGAAGTCTCACCACAATTGCAAACTCAAGCACAAATCTATCGGTCTATATATCGCCCGTTGAATCCAATTACATGATCATTGGAAATCTATCCTCAGTAAAAGCATCAATCAACGCTGAGCATTTTGGGACATACATGAAAAGTGGAGTCAAGTATCTGGAGCTTTCTGGAAATGGAATATCATTTTATATGAATCTCTCACATTACACTTCAATTGGAACTACAGGATTTAATTCAAAAATTCCTTCTTTGACCATTTATGGAAATATGGGTGTAACTACAACAAATATCACATTCTTAAATACCAATGCCACTGAAAAAACACAAATCACGACCTATATGGCAGCACTTAGTGTACTTTCAAACAGCACCATAAGTATAATTAATTCCACAACCACTTCAACAAGCGCTTCATATGAACTCTCGATAGGATACACAACTTTCGGTGCGGATTTTGCAATAGTAATCGCGAATCTCATCAGATCAGGGTACACTGTCCCATAGTTCTATGAAATTTTTCCCTAATCTTAAATATTTTTCAGCAATCATCAATCATGGTAAGCAGGATTACTCTTTTCAAAGACACATACATCTACTATCTAAAGAATTACTACAGATCAAGGAGCTTTTACTTAATGTTCTCCATGGCGATACTGGTCTCATGCCTTCTTACATATCTTTCATTCAAGTATCTTAACGATCTGAACAGGTTTGCGCAATCAGTGAATTTTGTCATGTCCGGAACGGGTGCAAAGGAGAAGATACTCGGGTATTTGTGGAGTTTTGTCCTTTCGTCTCTCCCTGCTTTTGCTGCGGTCTTTTTTGGTTCGCCATCCATATCAAGTGAAATTGAAACAAAAACTGCACTTCATGTCTTCACCCTTCCAATCCCAAGAATCATTCTTCTCCTAGGAAAATTTTTCTCATCTGTTACGGTTACATCAATAATAGTTATAACTTATACATTATTCGAGGCTGCTGTATTCCAGTATATATTCAATACGCTCATTATACAGTTGCTATACAGTTTTCTTCTGACACTTCTATTTGTACTATCCTTTTCTGCTATGACTTTTCTAATTAGCAGCCTGTTTAACAAAAACACTTATGCATACATTACTGCACTCATTATATATCTCTTAGTTTTCAGCGCTGCAACCATAATGATTGAACTTCTTTATTCAGTTACCCCGTATTACCTTCTCAACAATGCAGCAAGCATAACGTCAAGGGTCTATATTGATATTTATTTTGGCATCAGTACAAATGGGAGCAATCCTTATCCTGCATCTTATCACCTTATTATTCTCTGTTCTCTTGTTATGTTCCTGTATTTCATAGTTTCACTAGGCATAACCGCAGTTATTTTTGAGAGAAAAGAGGTGAAATGATGTCAATCATTGAAGTTGATAATCTTTCAAAAAACTATGGGAAAATCATAGCACTGGATGGTTTAAACCTTAATATTGAGAAGGGTGAATGCATAGCAATGCTTGGGCCAAATGGGGCAGGAAAAAGTACATTTCTTAAAATTGCAACAAACGTTGTTCATCCCACCTCCGGGACCGTGAAGATTGGAGGAGTGATAGTTGAACATGATCCTATGAGTGCACTTGAGAAAGTTGGGCCTTTAGTTGAGTTGCCGGAATTTTACCCATATCTCAACGGAAAAGAGGTCATGGACTATGTATGCAGGGTAAAGGGAGCATCCAGAGAAGAAATAAAATCCGAAACTGAAAGGCTTTCCGGGATGCTCAGCATGGATGATTATATTGGGAGGAAATGCGGACAGTATTCAAGGGGGATGAAACAGAGACTTGCTCTTGCCTGTGCAATGGTGATGGAGCCAGACGTGCTGATACTTGATGAACCCACATTTGGCCTTGATCCAAGAGGAATGAGGGAATTTATAGATATTATTGTGGATATAAACAAAAAGAAAAACAAAACTATAATCATGAGTACACATCTAATCAGTGAGGCAAGGGAAATAGCCAGCAGGGTGATTATAATGAATCATGGAAAGAAAATGGTGGACATGAAGAATGAGAGGGATATTTCACTGATGAAAGTTACATTCTCAGGGTCGCTGGACTCAAATGCTCTGTCATATGCTGGAATAGAAGTAGTGGAAAATGGAACTGATTGGGCAACAATAACTGCGAAGAATGATGAAAGCAACAAGGATATCATTTTGAAACTCGTGAACTTAGGGATGGAAGTAAAATGGGTTGAACCGGTTAACAGTATAGAAAAAACTTATCTTGACATAGTTGAATGAATATAAGATAAGAAAAATATTTATAATGCCAGTGAATGTTAAACACATGGGAAAATTCAGGTATAGGTGTGAGAACACGGGTCATAAATGTGGTTTCCATGTAGAAGCAGACTCTAAGGATGACATACTAACACACATGAGGGCACATGTATCAAAGCATCATGACATCACACAAGAAGAACACATCCAGAGTCTCGCAAATCAGTTCATCGAGAAAATCTGATTTTCCATTATTATTTTCCCAGGTTCAGGGAAATATTTTTGTGTTTTTATGAATATAACAATTTTTTACCATTTTTTAAATGTCTATTTGTTATAACTGATTATGAGTTATAAGAATCTAAACAAAGAGGAAGAAAAAGTAATCGTTCACAAGGGAACGGAAATGCCTTTCACTGGTGAATATGACGATTTTTTTGAAAAAGGAGTGTATCATTGCAAGAGATGCGATGCTCCCCTTTATAAGTCTGAAAGCAAATTTAATTCTGGATGTGGATGGCCAAGTTTTGATGATGAAATACCCGGATCTGTCAAGAGATTGCCCGACAGGGATGGTTACAGAATTGAGATACAGTGCAATTCTTGCGGTGCACATCTTGGTCATGTATTTTCAGGAGAACATCTGACGCAGAAAAATATCAGGCATTGCGTTAATTCAATTTCTCTTGTTTTCAGGAAGGGGGAGTAACAATGGAAAACATAATTCTTGGAGGAGGCTGTTTCTGGTGCACTGAAGCAATATTCAACAGCCTGAAAGGTATACAGGAAGCAATACCTGGTTATTCCGGAGGCACTACAGTAAACCCATCATATAATGAAGTCTGCACAGGAAAAACAGGGCATGCAGAAGTTGTCAAGATAACCTATGATCCAGAAACTATCACTACAGAGCAGATTCTGGAAATATTCTTCAGGACACATGATCCAACATCTTTAAACAGGCAGGGAGCTGATGTAGGAACTCAATATAGATCAATCATCATCTACACAAACGAAAATCAGAAGAGAGCTGCGCTGGAAATTATATCTGAAATGGAAAAAGAAAAAGTTTACGAAAAACCAATTGTCACATCTGTTGAAAATTTCAGGAACTTCTATCCTGCAGAAGAATACCACAGGAGGTATTTCGAGAAAAATCCGGAACATGGTTACTGCAGGTTTGTCATTGCGCCCAAAATGGAAAAACTTAGAAAGTTGCATTCAGAAAATATGAAAAACATCCGATAAAACCGTAAAATTATTTTTCAATGAAGCATGAGATGTTTGTGATAAAAGACATTGAAAAAGCACAGAATTTTTCCACAACCACAGTGGCCCTAATAACATCATCAAGTGATGACAGAATAAATGTAATGTCTGCAGAATGGACCATACGTTCATCCATTGAACCTTTCATGATAACAATTTTTATTGGTTATGAGCGAGGTTCATATGAAATGATCAAGAAAAGCGGTGAATTTGGACTAAGCTACTGTTCTGAAAGGCAGGGAGAACTGGCACATATTGCAGGAAATTATTCCATCAGGGATACAGATAAATTCTCCACCGGTAAATTCAGGGTATTTTCATCAAGCATGATCAAGCCCCCATTAATTGAGAATGCAATCTGCGCCTTTGAGTGCAGGGTTGAAAGTGAATTCAGGGTTGGTGATCATGCCGCATTCAATGGAATTGTTCTGGAAGGATATTACAGCGATGGCGAAAAACCATTAGTCTTCCACGGTGGAAAATTCCATCACATTGGGGAAACCATAAAACATTGACTTATTTTTGCTCAAGCATATAAGGTTCTTATTCATACTCTATGGTGTCGCAGAACCATTATGGAAACATTTTCTTCCTCAGGCATGGTGAAACCGTGTCCAACAGCAAAAGATACTGGAGTAATTATTTTTATGAAGGATTGAATGAGAATGGTATCAGGCAGGCAGAAGAGATTGGAAAAAGAATAGAAAAACTGAAATTTGACGCAATCTATACAAGCCCTCATAAAAGGTGCATCCAAACAATTTCATATTCTATTGGGCCGGAGAATGCCATGAGGGCAATTCAAGTTGTTGATCTTAAGGAGAGGGAGATGGACGGAGTGCAGAATATGACCAGCAATGATATCATGAACAAATTCGGTACAAATGTGGGCACAATTCTATCCGAAGATTTCGACAGAATTCCTGAAATTGAAAAATCAGATCTTTTTATTGCCAGGGTCAGCATCGCACTCAAGCAAATTTTTCAGGAATCTACCGGGAAAAATATACTGATTGTTTCTCATGGGGGAACAATGTCTGTTTTTCTTAAGGATTTCATAAATATTGATCCATTGCCAAGAACATTCCTGAACTGTGCCTTCCTTGGAATGGAGTATGATGGGGAAAAATTCAATCCAAGAGTTTCCTTGAACATGAAATCAGACTGGTATGCGCCTATCAATCCCTCATGGAAAGGCTTGCCCCTGTGATTATGGGGTCCCATACTTGGCTGAACGGTGGTGTGTATCCAAGATCATTATAGAAAAGCGTCTCCATATCCATACCAGAATAAATTGCAGTTTCCAGTGTGTTGAGTCTCCATGCCCCTCCATCTTTTGAACATATCTGGGCGCCAAGTATTTTGCCTGTGTCATGATCATATACCATCAGGAGTTTCACCTGTGAACCTCCCGGGTAATATTTTGCCCTGCTCAAGCCTTGAACAAATATTTCCCCGGGGTTGAACCCATTTTTTATTGCTTTCTCCATAGTGAGGCCTGTGAATCCTACTTCATAGTCAAAGAGTTTGACGAGGGTTGTTCCGAGTGCCCCCTTATAATGCATAATCTTCCCTGCAATATTTGATCCTGCGACCCTACCCATCTTGTTAGCAACCTGAGCAAGTGGGTGCCATTCATGCCCTCCAGTTATCCTGTTGAATGAAGTGGCACAGTCTCCAGCGGCGTAAACATTTTCTATGGAGGTCTTCATTTCATCATTCACCACAATAAGTCCGGTTTCATCTATTTTAATGCCGCTCCCTTCCAAAAATTTAGTGTTTGGAATTATTCCTGTTGCAAATATCACATGATCATGATGCAGAATCGTACCGTTTGAATCAGTCACCCTGAGTGTTTCACCATTTTCATGGATGTCTTCCACCAGGGAATTGAGCTTTACTTCTATCTTTTTTTTAAAGTAGTCAATCATATCGCTTGTAATTCTTGAATCAACCATGGGGAAAAGTGAACTGTGTTTTGAATACATAGTCACGCTCTTTCCATGGATAGAAAGTTCCGCAGCTATTTCCATTCCCAGAATACCGTCTCCAACTATAGCTATGTTGTTTCCATGAAGATGTTTTCTGATTTCAATTGCCCCGTCAAGACTCCTGATAAAGAATACATTTTTCATACCATAAAACTGGTTCTTCCTAGGAGATGCACCTGTGGCAATCACAAGAATATCGTATGAGATCTCCTGACCACCCTTAAGGTGAATTTTCTTTTCCACGAAATTCACTTTATCAACAGATTTGTCTGTCATGATTCCAATATGCCTATTTTCCACAAATTCTGTAATGGGATAATGAACCAAACTTTCAGGTTTCTCAACGACCCCTGACAAATAATAAGGTATCCCACACTGGGCATATGAGACAAAATTACCACTTTCTAGCACGTTGACCTCTATTTCTTGTTTTTCTCTCTTCGCCTTTGAAGCAGCTGACATGCCTGCTGCTCCACCACCAATCACCAAAAGTTTCATTTTATTAAATGACAACTTTATTCTTTAACTTTATTTGTTACAATGCTTGAAGTGTTATGCAATGAACAAAATTGGTATGCGATTCATTTCTGACTTTTCACAATAACACAATAATTATTCTCCCAAGTAGATTGAAACAAAGAACAAAACTTTTTTACTGAAATATGTGGAAAAAGTTATACACACTCAACAGGAACTCTGTTTTGATCATGACAATCTCATCAATGTTGAGATTTAAACATCTATCATTTCTGTAAAGATGTTTCAGAATGATTCCCAGTCTAAATGAGATCGATCTGTGACAGTTTGTCCATGGATTTCATGGAATTATTAGCTTCACGGAGACCGTAATTCAAAATGTTACTAAGTGTTTAAGCATGCTTATCCCACGTATAAAATTTTTCTTTTATAATATGCCAATTCATGGCTGAAATACGAATTCTGAAACAGGTTTATTTCAATATACGAATAGAGAATTTTCATGAATGATAATAGGAAAAGTTTCATATGTTTAGATTTCATGCAATTTCATGGTTCAGGGAAGTTACTTTGATATTAAGGGGAAAAAAATCTTTTATATTGATTCTGGGGATGTTTCAAAGGAAAAAACCATTTTTCTTCTTCACGGATATTCCTTTTCCTCCGCTGATTGGGTAAAAATAGGGGCCATTGAACAATTCTCATCAATGGGTTACAGAGTGATTCTCATCGATTATCCCGGTTTTGGAAAATCCGAGCCTCTTGACGAATATAAAATCAAAGAAGGTCAAATTCTTAATGCAGGCAAATTTATCTGCACTTTCCTTGATCATGTTGGTGTAAAAAGTTGCACAGCCATTGGCCCATCAATGGGAGGTGGAATCCTGATTGATTCCTGGTCGTTTTGCAGTGACAGGATCAATAGTATGATACTGGTATCTCCTGCATGGTTTCATCAGAACAATCTTCCTGGTATCACATGCAAGAAATTATTCATTTGGGGTGATATGGACGATATTATACCACTTAATGGTGTCGAATCTATCATCAGGGGCCTTAAAAATAGTACGCTTGAAGTGATAAAGGGTGGTAAGCATGCTGTATATCTGAACAAGTCTCAGGAATTTTTCAACGTATGCAGTAAATTCTTGACATAGTTTTTTCAACAATGCAATATAATTTTTCCCATATTTCACCGACTGAGAGGTAATATATACTTACAACATATGTAGAATTATGGCATACAAAGACCTTTTCAATTTTGCAAGGGAAGCTGAAGCAATACTAATATTGAACGCGGGTGAAAACTCCATCGATAAAACGTTCAAATACATTACCAAGAGTCATGGCGGAATATTTGAACATTCATACATTATCGCTACACAGGATAAGGCATGCATATATACATCAGTTCTTGAAGAAGAAACAGCAAGGAAAACTGGAATTGAAACAAAGATTTTCAATTCTATGAAGGAATATGAGGAAATGATGAGGCAGGATCTCTCAAAATATAATACGATCGGTCTCAATTATTCTTCCCTTACGCTGGAAAGTTACAAAAACCTTTTAAGGATAATACCAGACAAAGAATTTGTTGATATTTCTGTTTCCATAGGGGAAGCAAGAATCATAAAGGATTCAGAGGAGATCAGCAATATAAAAGAAGCGGCCAGAATAGCCAGTGACTCCATAGGGAAAGTACATGAATCGCTTAAGGAGGGGATGACAGAGAAAGAGGTAGCATCACTGGTTGTGTATGAAATGATGAAGAATGGTGCAGACGATCCATCGTTCTCTACTATAGTGGGGTTTGGAGAAAATTCATCCCAGCCCCATTATTCGCCAGGAGAGAGGAAACTGAAGAAAGGAGACATAGTACTGATTGATTATGGTGCTATGTACAATGGATACTGTTCTGATGTTACAAGGACTGTGTGTTTTGGAATGGCCACTCCTGAAATGAAAGAAGTATATGAAATAGTGTACCGTGCACAGAAAGAATCCATGAGTCTCATAAAGGAAGGGGCCAATGGAAAGGATATAGATCTCAGGGCAAGGGAAATAATAGATTCAACAAAGTACAAGGGCCTCTTTATCCATGGGCTTGGACATGGAATAGGGCTTGAAGTTCACGATCATGGTGCCCTCTCAAGCAGGTCAGATTTCCCACTGAAGGAGAATATGGCTGTCACAGATGAACCTGGAATTTATATACAGGGAAAGTTTGGCGTAAGAATAGAGGATGACGTTCTGGTGAAGAAGAATGGATTTGAAAAGTTAAGCCATGGTGCTACACCAGAAATAACAGAAATATAGGCATTTATTCGAAGGGGAAAGAATATGTTCATTTGAAACATATTCTTCCTGAGGTGCATATATGAATTCAATGCAAAATTACAATCTTTTGAGCAAGAAAGCTCTGACCTTCAGGGAGGAGATGAATTGCGAAATGTTTATCAGAATGTAAAGGACTATGTAAGTAATGATTAAAAACCTCAAAATGCAGTTATACCAAAATGAAGAACAGAAGTTTCTTCTTGAGAAGCATTTTGGGTCATGCAGGTTCGTATGGAACCACTTTCCTGAGGTCAGAAATAAGTATTATGCTGAACACAAGAACGACAAGAAAAATGGATTGACCGGATTTGATACCATGAAGATGCTAACGGTACTGAAAAAAGAAATCACATGGCTGAATGAGATCAACTCACAGAGCCTTCAGCATTCCCTTGTGAAACTGGATATGGGATACAAATCATTCTTCAAGAACAATACAGATTATCCAACATTCAGATCAAAGAAGGATAACCAGTACTTCATCATACGGTCAGGTTTCAAAACTGATGAAAATAAATTGATCATTCCAAAATTCATGGAAGGAATAGAATATCATGACAAAACAGGAATTCCAGAGAAAATAAAACAGATCGTGATAACAGGAGATGTCGGGAGATACTATGTATCTATACAATATGAAACAGAAGAAGGGCCACCTAAAGGGATCGGTGTTATGGGTATTGACATGGGCCTCATGGCATTCCTCACCACATCAGATGGATTGCAGGTTGAACCCCTGAATGCACTTAGGAAAGTAGAAAAGAAATTGAAGAGAGAACAGAGGAAGCTGTCAGGAAAAAGAAAAGGATCAGAAAACAGGAAGAAGCAGATAATTAAAGAAAAGAAAATATATCAGAAGATGAGGGATACAAGAACAGACTTCAACCACAAAGTATCAACAGCCATAGCCATGCATTATGGTACTGTGGTTGTGGAAGATTTGAACATGCAGGGCATGCAGCAAAACCACAATCTTGAAAAGAGCATAACAGATCAGGGATGGTATCAGTTCAAAACCATGCTGCAATATAAACTCAATTTGAGAAAGGCAGATCTAAAAGAAACAGGAAGGTTTGATCCATCCTCAAAAACATGCTCGAAATGCGGAAACATAAAACATGATCTGAAACTTTCGTATCGCACATATTACTGCAATAAATGTGGACTGATCATAAATCGTGATCTGAACGCAGCAATAAACATACGCAATATTGGTATGATAAAAGTAGGGAAGGGCATTCCCGAATTAACGCCTGAGGAAAGTGCTACGGCGGCGGAACTCTCAATAGGAGGTCTACCAGTTGTCACTCTATGAATCAGGAACCTCAAACCCTTCAGGGTGGGGGGAATATCAGAAATTAACAGGGGAGGAGTATTTCAGGAATATGCTTAATGGTCCTGGGGACACTTTTGGCTCATTCTCAGAAAAAATTGATCTGATGTTCAGGTTCATAAATGCAGTATGTGAGGGCATTAAACCTGAGGCATTCAGAACTTCTCTTTTTAAGGATCTTACTTCATCCGATAAGAGAGACCTGCAGCTTGCTGCCTGGTTTTTGAAAATCGTAGATTCAGAACCGCTCACGGGAAGGGTTATCTATAGGATAAGAGATATGATTGAAAAATCCATGCTGAAATATACTGGTGAAGAACTTGCTTTAATGGCAGGCGTTTTTGAGCTTCACATTTTCTATAATGTAGTGGATAGTAATTATACTGTTCCAGTGGGGGAATTTACGAAATACTGCACAAAAATTTCCGGAAGCAGATTCAGGCTTGTTTATCAATCAATGGATGATGGTTCTGTCCTGATAAATGATGATCTTCTCAGGAAAATTATCAGGGAAGCCTCTGTTTCTTTTATAAAGTTCCAGATGGAGATCATTGACAGGGATGTTGCGGTGGATATTTTTGGAAATTTTGAATCATCTTTTCAATCCCTTGCGAAGAAAGCTCAGAATATAAAGATTGAAACAGAGATGGGGCCCATAGATGTGCAATCATTCCCTCCATGCATAAAACATTATATAAGCGACATCAGAAACGGAATAAATCTCCCACACATGGGAAGGTTTGCAATGGTTTCATTTTTGAACAAGGTGGGGATGAAGCAGGAAGACATAATGTCAGTATTTGGAACCGTTCCGGATTTCAGTGCAAGGATAACTGAGTATCAGGTAAAGCACATTATGGGGCTGATTTCCGGAATAAAATACACTCCTCCTAAATGCGAAACACTTCGTTCGAATCATCTATGCTATATGGGTGATGATCCATTATGTGCCGATGAAAGGGTGAAACATCCGCTCACATATTATACAATAAAAAAGAAGAGAATGCCAAAGAAAGCATGATTAAATCTTTCTTTCAATCATCTTGATTAGTGTCGTCTTCCTTACGTTTGATTCAATTACGTAAATTTTGCATTTTTCATATGGAATTCTAGAATAAGCGCCTTCTTTAACTTCATATTCAACCCGCATCTGCCTTAATATTTCAGTAAGCTTTTCATCTGAAAATTTCTTAGCAGATTCAAGATTGATTTTTCGTCCCAAACGACGGGTGATTTTTGGGTTAAAATACTGTGAATACAGTGTAACTTTCATAGAAGCACTGCATTAATGACTCCATCCTGGCCAGGTCTGGATGTAATTCTCGCAAGTCCTTTCTCAGTTTCTATGACAGTTCCTCTGTTCATTATATTCCTCTGCACATAGTGGGGGTTTGCGGGGTTTTCTTTCACAGTCACTATTTTCGAAGCAACTGTCTTCTTTGATTTAGGATCGTAAAGATTCACCTGGTTAGAATTAAGAAGTACTGTTTTTTCAGCCCCTCCTCTAATTCTCAGAACCTTTCTCTGAGTAATGTTTATTCTTGTGAGAGTTGCCTCTCTTCCTATTTCAGATCTTCTCTTTGATCTTGAACTTCTTCTCTTTCCACCGGACGGTTTAGTCAGTGATGTACCTTGAAATCTTCCCAAATTATCACCTGTATAGGGGGTTTATAATAGCAATGGTTTAAACTTTTCCACATAGGGGACTGATTTTATTGGTATGATTCTTTTCTCTTTTTGAGTGAAAATACACAGCAATCAACTCCATCTATCTGTCTGTGGTTATTTTTCACATCCATCATCATCACTTTGTTGAACATATCTGTCTCCAGTTGGCATGTTACAGGAAACCTGGAGGCAATTTTGAATATGGGGCAGTTATACTCCGTCATGATGGAGTTTCCCGACGGATCATTCTTCAGTTCTGCAAAATAACCATCCACGTTTCTCATATCAAGGAGTTTCTGCACTCTTTTTTCCTCAGGCAAACCCAGAAGCTGGTTTCCATAAATAGTGGTTATTTTTTTGTATCTTTCAGCAAGATATTCATCAAATCCCTTACTCATACCATGGTCTTTCATGAAGTCAATCAGATCCATAAGGATCGAATCATGGGTAGAGTTTTCATCGAGTGCCTTCCCATTGTCTGAAAGTGAGAATATATATGACGGCCTCCCGGTCCTGTTGCGCCTGACAGTTCTCTTCACCCTCCCTTCATTTTCCATTTTCACCAGCCACTTCAGAGTTGCAGTTTTAGATATTCCCAGAGCAGATGAAATTTCTCCCAGATCCATTTTGCCATTCTTCTTTAGAATGATAAAAATTTCCATGTTGACAGGTTGTGATGAAATCCTGGTTTCTATGAAAAGATATATTTACAAAATTTATAAACTTATTTGTTTACAAACTTTACAATCTAAATTCCAGACCTAATGTTTCTGAACACCCTCATTGAGATAGCGAAAAGCACTATCATTCCTGCAAAAATTATTCCTAATGAGACAAAAGTCTGGTAATTCACACCATATATGAAAGAATCTCTCAGAATATTTGATATATAAGTCAGCGGATTGACATCAGCAATGTATACTAACCAGACAGGTGTGCTGGAAGTAATGCTATAGAATGATGTGCTTGCAAAGTCAAGGAGGAAGAAAAGCACTATGGTAATGGTCTGGTATATCTGCATGGATTTTGCAATACCGGAAATGATCAGGAATAAAGAAGAGAACAGGATTGTGCCTATTACAATGGCAAGAAGGAATGTTATAACTCCAATCAGGGTGTAATTGAAACTGACCGGTATTGCCAGGGCGAAGGCAAGCATGATCAGGGAACCTACAATGGCGAAGAAAATGGAAACAAATATTATTCCAAGGAGGTATTCAAATCTCCTGAAGGGGCCCACCATAATCTGTTCGAACATACCCCATCTCCTGTCTGACCACAGCATTCCACCTCCAATATTTCCAGCGGTAAAAGACTGGAGCGCAATTATTCCGGGTGCAAGGAAAGTTGTGTATGGAATATCTATCCCGTTCTGATTTATCCGAAGACCATTTGGAACTATGCCCTGAAACATGAAACCCATAACAAAGAGGTATAAAGTTGGAAGGCCAAGCATGAAAATCATCGTCCCCATATCTGTATTCACAACTACATTCCTTATTGTAAGCCTGAGAAAAGCAGGAATTTTCATTTCTGCACCACCTTTATAAAAACATCATCCAGAGTAGGATTTTCTACGTTTATCCTTTCAACCTGAATGTTATTATTTGAGAGTGTTGACATTATGTTTCCAAGATTTTTCTCAAGTTTCTTCGTTATAATGGTTATGACATTATCTCGCACATCCAGCTCATCAAATTCAATATCTGAAAAAACCTTCTGTATATCTTCCTTTGAAAATATCGAATCGTTACCGATCCAGATGGTGAGGGTTCTCAAATTCCCATACCTGTTTTTCAGCTGGCTCGAAGTACCTTCTTCCACAATCTTACCATCGTCGATTATTCCTATCCTGTCGCAGATCATGTCTGCCTCTTCAAGATTCTGTGTCGTGAAAAGCACTGTGAGGCCTTTATTAGCCTTCTGCCTGATATAGTCAAGGATTTTCCTTCTCATTATGGGATCAAGGCCTACCGTAGGTTCATCAAGAAATATGACCTTCATGTCATGCATGAATTCCCTCGCAACCTGAACTCTCTTTTTCTGCCCACCGCTGAGATCAAACATTCTCTTTTTTCTAATCTCCTCCAGGCCAAAAAGGTCCATCAGTTCGCTCATCCTGGAATCTCTTTCTTCCCTGCCTACTTCCCAGAGGAGTCCCGCAAGCTTGAAATTATTCTCGACCGTTGCGAAATCATAAGATTCTTCCTGTTGAACCACACCAATACATTTTCTTATCTTCGATGCTTCTTTCGCAATGTCGTACCCTGCGACGCTTCCTCTCCCGGAGTTGAATCCTATCAGGGTTGTCATGATTTTTATTGAGGTGCTCTTTCCTGCACCATTCTTACCAAGTAGTCCGTATATTTCTCCTTTTACGGTATTAAAAGTCAGGCCATCCAGAGCAAATTTTTTTCCATCATATGTCTTTCTTAAATTTTCAATCTCTATATAATTCTCTGGCATAGGACAAAATATAAAACAGGTTAATATTAGTTTTGTGAAAATATTTAGAACCTAAGTATTAACCATTTAACTGTAGTGCTTTATCATACGTGTGCAGGAAGCAGACCTCCTTGGGGGTGGGAGAATGTCACTCAGAGGAATTTGATGAAAGAGACACATCATATATCCTTGAACTGTTCTGAATGCTCAAATTTGCTGAAAGGGCACTTCTGTTGATGATGCATTTTTTTCCAATGGATGTGTTTTCCATAATGACTGAACCAGATAGTTCTGTCTCACTGTCTATCCTGCAGCGATCGAATATTATAGAATCAGATATTTTCACATTGTCGCCAATTTCAACGCCATTATATATCATGGAATTATGGACAGTAGTTTCATTTCCAATCTTAACGTTTTCACCAAGATAGCAGTTTCCGTTGATTTTGTAATTATCCCCTATGGGCTTTTCTTTCATAATGATTCTGCCTGAGATACTCTTTTCATTGATCTCAAATCCATATCTGGAGGCCATGATCTGGCTTCCAGAAATGAGTTCTTTAGGTCTTCCAGTGTCAAGCCACACACCTTTTCCTTCCCATGAATTTATTTCCACCCCTTCAGAGAGAAGTTTAGGGAAAAGCTGCTTTCCAAAATCATATGGTTCATTTTCAGGAATATGTTCCAGAATTTCCGGTTCAAGAATATAAATTCCAGTGTTTGCTTTTTTTGAAAAAACTTCAGAGGCAGAAGGTTTTTCCAAAAATCTTTTCACAATTCCATTCTCAGTTTCAACTATTCCGAGCTGACTGGGATCCTCAACTTCAGTCAGAACAATAGTTGCTGATTTCCCGCTTTTCTCATGGCTTTTTATTGCTGCTTTTATGTTAAAATCAAATAGAATATCACCGCTACCCACTACGAAAGTATCGTCAAGGAAACCCTGAACAAGCTTTACGCTTCCCGCTGTTCCTGCTGGTTCCCTCTCTACAGAAAATAGAATATTCTGTTTTTTTCTGTCATTTTTCAGGAGACCTGCTATAAGGTGTTCAAATTTGTACCCGGTAGTCACAATCACGTCTCTGATTTCCGCTTCAATAAATGAATTCAGTGGATACTCCATGCAAGCCTTTCCTGCAACAGGAACCAGTGGTTTTGGTATAGAATATGTTATAGGTCTGAGTCTCGTTCCTTTTCCCCCTGCCATAAGTACCCCTTTTACTGTCATCAACACTGTATAACAAAAACCCTTTAAAAACTTGCATGTTAGAAAAAAATTAAAAATAATTATAAATTAATGGCATCACAATGGTATTTAAGATACTGCGATGCCAACGTTTGGAGTGAATACTTTTGAAGTGATGTTCATATCACTGACAAGGTTGAAATCGATCATTACATTTGTGGTTGAGTGTGCTGATATGGTGAATGGATGGTTGATAAACGCATATGGGGCCATCAACTTAAAGGTGTAATTAACACCAGAAATGGTAACTGTCACACTTGTAATGTAAAGTTTTATCATTGTGTATGTACCTGTGCTCAGTGCTATGTTTCCCAATACCGCAGCATCACTTGTTGAAAGATTGAGTATGTTTATAGTGTGAGTATTAACAGAGTAGTTACTCCATCCTCCAGACGAGTTGCTATTTGAGCCATTCGCCGGTGCTTTGTGTAGTGCAACCTCACTGAAACTGATATATACTGCGCTCACTCCTGTTATACTTAGATCTGCAACTGACAAAGTCATATTTCCATTGTTCTGCCCTTGTTCATATACGTATGCATATGAACCCAAGCCAGCGACAAGTAATATGACTACAACTGCGATCACATACTTAGTTTTCATAAAGTAAATACTGTTTTTATAAATATAAATTATTTGGTACAAAAGCCGGAGTACGAATATTTACTTTTATTCTATGACGATTATTGGTTCACTTATATGGAGTTTAGAAATGGCTTTACCGTAGATGTCAGATTCTTAAAGTATATCTAATAAGAAGGATTTACCTCTTTATTGCCACTGTAGCTCAGGTGGTAGAGCAGCTGATTTGTAATCAGCAGGTCGGGGGTTCAAATCCCTCCAGTGGCTTTTTCAATTTACTTGAAAACAAATTGATATTTACAATTAGGAATAGAGTTATTCTTTAGATAATTCTAATATATATCTTACGAGTTCTTCCGGCTGTGTAACCATGGGCCAGTGGCCAGTCTTTATTATTCTGTAAGGGCCTTCCAGTTTATTGAGGTATTTTTCAAGTTCATTTTTATCCTCATCATTAAGCTCGTTCTCATTCTGAATTACGCAAATTATGTATGCTTTCCTAAGGGCCTTGAATCTGTTTGATATGACTATGGGATCCTTAGCAAGTCTGATTGGCCATGTTGTTCCTTTCTGAAGCATCCATTTCCTGTCCTCACCTTTCACATCGCTTCCTATTTTATCTATTATATTCTCAGTTAATGGAATTCCAATTTCTCCTTGAGGAATTGGTCCATACTCAGATTCAGGATCGAATATTCCCTGAGGTGTGTTGATATTTTCCGGAACAAAGGCATCCAAGAAAAGTACCTGTCTGATCTTTTCTGGCATCCTGTCTGAAACTACAGAGACAACCTTTCCAGCAAAGCTGTGTCCCACCAGTATGATGTCTTCAAGATCATTATATTCTATGACATTCATCACATCCTGTACTGCTGTTTCCATACCTATTTTTTCAGATGACAGGTGTTTTCTCTCACCCATGCCGCTCAAAGTAATGGGATAAACATTGTATCCCTGTTTCTCAAGTGGTGGTATTAATTTCTTCCAAACCCACGCACCCAACCATGCTCCCGGTACCAGAACAAGATTTTTTTCCATGGATCAAGTATGATTTATTGATAAATATCGATTCTGTATAATCAAAACCGACATTTGTTCTTCTTACAGTTTTATATTCAAAGACAGCGCTGGTCATTTTTCCTTATTAACCCGGTTTTGCAAAGACCCTTAACGAATAATTATATATCGATGTAGCATCTTAATTTTTAATGCTTAAGAAAAAAGATATTGTCAATATAGGGGACATTTCGAACGAGGATATTTTTAAGGTTTTTGAAAATGCCTCCAAGTTTAAGAAAAAGCTCTCCAAGGAAGAAAAAATCAAGACCATGGATGGAAAGATAATGACCACGCTCTTCTTTGAGCCCAGCACAAGAACAAGACTTTCCTTTGAGAGTGCAATGCACAGGCTTGGTGGTTCTGTAATCACAGTATCTGAACCTAAGAGCAGTTCTGCATCCAAGGGGGAAACCGTAGCTGATACCATTAGAATGGCATCCTCATACTCTGATATAATTGTAATGAGGCATCCTATGGAAGGGGCAGCCAGGCTAGCCTCGGAATTTTCTTCAGTGCCAGTAATAAATGGAGGAGATGGATCGGGACAGCACCCGACACAGACTCTTCTTGATCTTTTCACCATTTGGGAAAAATTTGGGACTTTCAACGGGCTTCACATCACAATGGCCGGAGATCTTAAATACGGCAGAACTGTGCATTCATTGATCAGGGCACTTAATAGATTTGATACAACCATATCACTGGTGTCACCAGAATCTCTTGAAATGCCTGACCATATAATCAGCACGCTCAAAAACCCTGAAAAAGTCATTAAAAGTAAAAGCCTAGATGAAGTTCTGAACAGTAGCGATGTGTTTTATGTAACAAGAATACAGAAAGAGAGATTCGTGGATCTCAACGATTATGCAAAAGTTATAGGTTCATACTCATTCGATATTGATACGGTTTCAGCAATGAAAGAAACTGCGATCATACTTCACCCGCTTCCTAGAGTGGATGAGATTAGCCCGGAAGTTGATAATGATCCAAGGGCAACCTATTTCAAACAAGCGGAAAATGGTGTATTTGTGAGGATGGCTCTAATTGATATGATACTTGGAGGTGAATAAATTGTCTGAGGAAAAAACATTAAAGATAAGCAAAATAGAAGATGGGATAGTAATTGATCACATAAATCCAGGATCAGCAATGGAAGTTCTTTCCGTGCTAAAGATCAATGGCAAATCTGGATTTACTGTAAGTCTACTTATGAATGTGCGAACCAGTAAGGGCAACAGCAAGGATGTGGTGAAGATAGAGAAGAAAAACCTCAGGAAAAAGGAGCTTGATCTCATCAGTATGGTCTCACCAAATGCCACCATTAACATTGTTGAGAATTTTGTCATAAAGGAAAAGTTTAATGTTTCTCTTCCCGAGACAGTTCATGACATAATAAGATGCCAGAACCAAAACTGTGTCACTAACGCTAAAGAACCCGTGAAAACAGTATTCACAATGGAGAAAAAAGGAGACAAACTACTGTACAGATGTCATTACTGCGAGAGGACAATGACAATGGATGAAATAAGAAATTCTATAACCAAATAAAACGATTAAGGGGCAATGAGTGACTTTTAATACTATTGATTTTTCCTATAAACCTCCCATGAAAATCCCAATGAACATTGATCCTTCTTCAAATTATATTTCTATATAAAAAGAGTCTCCCTTCAATCAATTTCGTAATTTCCGAATTTAGAGTTCCAAGCGTCTAACTTCTCGTTGAATTCATCTTTCCATTGATGGATTAATGGAAATTTTTCTATCAATTTATCAAGTAACCTATTATAATTATCGATGGATCGATTAAAGGATTCGGCTACACTTGAAAGCGGTACTTTTTTAGTTCCCTTACATACCGTGCATTCAACTTCTTCTGTCACTTCTTTGTATGTAGGTTCTAAATGAAAAGTGTTTAGGTCTTCATGTCCTTGCTCATCCCAAGAGGGTGTTCGATCGTAAACTCTGTGCTGTCCGGCATATATTGTTTTTATAATGGATTTCTTTCCTGTTCCATAACAGGATGGACAATAAATCATCTCACTGTCATTTTCAGAAGGAACATAGTACTCTTCTATTCTGTTTAATTTGAGTGGAAAAGAATCAGTTGGTAAGCCTATCTTATAGAATCTTTTTCCTTTGAATTCAAATGAAAGTCTTCTTTTCCACTCATTTTCGTAGAAAATGAAAGCAATAAAGAAGGGGAAACTAACTATGAAAAAAATTGAAACGAATATTTCATAACCTAAGCTTATATGAGTATAATTGGTCCCATAGAACGCATTTGCTAGGAAAACTATTCCTAATATCAAAAAAATAATACCTATTAATAAATAACGCCCAGACAGAGTATTTAAATGGTTTACCGATTCGGGAGAAGAAATATCTGGTATCGATTTAATCTCTTCTACTGAAATATTGGGAAACAAATCAGCTAATATTCGCATTTGTTTATTTTGATAGATAGAGTGAGTTGCTATTTCATATATGGTCTTCTTGTCATTAGTGGATTTCGTTCCCAGTGCATACTCAAAAATTACACTGTCATGCTTGACTTGTTCATAAATCTCTCCCCAAGCAACTATGCAGGAACATCCTGATATTGAATTGTCTCTATCGTCAGTTCTTATAGTAGTTATTGTACTACTGTCTCCTCGATCAGTTTCAGTACTCGTTTTGACGAAAGCAAAATCAATAAAGAATATGGTAAAAAGCACAAATGTTACAACAACGAATTCTTCAGCTAATGTATAATAGGAGTAAATCATATGTAA
The DNA here is from genome assembly GCA_021816965.1 of Thermoplasmata archaeon. Lineage (GTDB taxonomy): Archaea > Thermoplasmatota > Thermoplasmata > Thermoplasmatales > Thermoplasmataceae > Cuniculiplasma. Next base: position 36,217 of record JAKAWU010000006.1, read on the forward strand.
AGCATAAAGAATAAACACTGATGGCAATACTAATAGAACTGTAACGCCTAAACCTAATAAAATTGCCATTCCTCCCGCCTCTATGATGGCATCTAATATGTTTTGGTTTTTCATATCACGCCCCATTCCAATAGTGAATCATTAACATTGAGTTTTTTATGTTCCCGAAACAATTTAGGAATGCTAGTATAAGATTCATTCTATTCAAACAATGCAAATCCCAGTGTGGGGCTTTCGTTCCACATTTTAGATCTTCTAAGGGATTCTCAAGGAAATAAACGATATTACATTTTTTATATTCGTCTTCAGGAGTAATTTTCAAAGTTTCCAGAATACATGCTCTCATAAAACTCATTCAACCGCCATGCAACCTTGGGTTTACTATTAGATAACTTCATAGAATATATATGCATCCTATAATATGTTTCCTTACCAAAATTTAATGTGAATGGATTCATAGCTACCGCTGATCCATACTTGTTTCGCGTATTCCTTTTCTTTGGTTTATTCTTGTTTCCTGAATTTTTCAGGTATCTCAAATTGTTTATTGTTATGCCATACTGACCATATGATGTGACACTGTTTCCTTGATGCTGCAACAAGTGCCTTTTTCTTTGGCATTCCACCATCCACTTTATGATGGTAGAATTCTGATATGACAGGATTTCC
>JAKAWU010000007.1 GCA_021816965.1 Thermoplasmata archaeon
GGAGATACGCTATCATTGATGAACCGGTGGAGGTATTGTAATAATTCACACTATGACTGTTGTTGAAAGCATTAACACTCCAGTACACGCCCGCAGGAACGTTCTTCTCTGCGAATGTGACCTTGTATGTTACAGGAAAGATCACTGTGATGCTAAGTGGTAAACCTGTTACGTTGAACTCATGCAACGGTGTTGCAACGCCGTTAAAATTTCCAGTGTAATTATACGTTCCATACGGGAGATACGCTATCATTGATGAACCGGTGGAGGTATTGTAATAATTCACACTATGACTGTTGTTGAAAGCACTGACGCTCCAGTCAGCACCCGCGGGGAGATTCTTCTCTGTGAATGTGACCTTGTATGTTACAGGAAAGATCACTGTGAAGCTAAGTGGTAAGCCTGTTACGTTGAACTCCTGCCACGGTGTTGCAACGCCGTTAAAATTTCCAGCGTATTTATATGTTCCATTCTGGAGATAAGCTATCATTGATGAACCGGTGGAGGTATTGTAATAATTCACACTATAATTATTATTGAAAGCATTAACACTCCATTCCACACCAGCGGGGAGGTTCTTCTCCGTGAATGTGACCTTGTATGTTACAGGAAAGATCACTGTGAAGCTAAGTGGTAAGCCTGTTACGTTGAACTCCTTCATCGGTGGAATAATGCTACCAAAATTAGCGGAATAATTATACGTTCCATTCGGGAGATAAGCTATCATTGATGAAGTGGAAGAAGTATTGTAATAACTCATACTACGATTGTTATTGAAAACACTAACGCTCCAGTCAGCACCCGCGGGGAGGTTCTTCTCAGTGAATGTGACCTTGTATGTTACAGGAAAGATCACCTTGATAGTTTCTGAGGCATTATTAACGATGAATGAACCACTGATCGATGAACCTGAAAAAAAGCTCTCCATTGCCCGGTAATAATACCCTCCATTTGGAAGGTATGCTATCCGGGAAACAGTATTTGAGAAATTAAAATACAAAACATAATAAGATGTGCTGCTGGTGGTGTTATTGGCTATCAATATCCATGGTTCTCCAGAATTCAGATTTACTTCCGTGAAAGTCACCTTATAAAAATTTGGAAAGACCACTTGAAGTGATAGGGCTGCACCATTTACGGTAAATCCTTTCTGCATGAGGTATGTTGATCTTGGACCTGCGAAAAGAGCATAATTCCCGTTCGGAAGATAGGAGACCATGCTGGACGAAGAGGTGATATTATAGTAAGTTGGAGTTTCAGAGGCGGAAGAATTATTGAGGGACATTACATTCCAGGACATTCCTGAAGGGAGACCACTTTCAGTAAATGTTACCTTGTAAAATGCTGGAAATGGGAAAGTTATGCTCACGGGATTTCCAGTGACGTTGAAATAATAGGGGCCAAGATAAGTAGAAGTGGGGCCCGTATAATAAATATAACTTCCATTGGCAAGGGAAAAGGTGATTGACGTGCCAGAGGATGAATTTACAATTCCAAAACTCATGTTATAGACAGTATCAAGGAGCGGAGATATAGGAAAATTGCTGCTTTCGACCTCTACCTGCCATGGCATTCCTGTGGGTAGCCCGGTTTCCGTAAATGTCACTTTATACGGTCCCTGCAAATTGGACTGAGTAGGGGATTCAACTGGTGAATTAAAATTATGCAGCAGAGAGCCTAATTTGTTGCCGCCAGAATTAGTCGATAACTTTGCCAGTGGCGACGATTGAACGTTGGAACTTGGAGACGGCAATCCCGATCTATAATAACCATTCGGTTGCATTGTGCTGGTTCCGTTCTTGGCAGGTATAATATTTGCTGGAAGAGCACTTGCAACTGCAGACATCGAAACTATCATAAGGAAAACTACTACAATGACTAACAATGCTTTTTGCATGTGTTAATGATCTATCAGGGTTATATTAACTAAACTGTCACTAAAAGTGAGCTTTTTGGTCAATTCCTAAACTTGCTTTATTTCCAGGTAATGTCTACGCTTAATAGTATAAAAATCACGGAACATTTTTCTGGAAAATTGTTGAACTGTAAAGTGATTCATCCTTCCAAGAGGTAATAGATCCTGTCTATTCCATATATAATCTTTAAAATTACTCCACCTCGCACAAAGAAAGATATTAATGATATATATTATACACAATATCTTCAGATAAATTACATACATAAAGCACTGGAATTAAAACACCAGTGGAACACAGGAAAAAATGAAAGAGTAAGGGAAACTAAGATTATTCTGACACCATATCATTCTAAGTCTGGAATGACAGATATATTTTTAAACTGCCTTTTTATTACCACGGGATTCAATGGGAAGCATAAGATCACAATACGTGAAGAAGATTGCAGTTGATCTGGTAAATTCAAGACCGGACATATTCACAGACAATTTTCACGAGAATAAGAAGATAGTACAGGGCGTAATAGAAGGTGCATCAAAAAGAGACCTGAACCTTATTTCAGGTTACACCACGAGATATGTCATAAAAAAGAGAAACAGGGCTGCGAAAGAAGCTGAATTCACGGGCCAGACCGTGGAATAAATTATTATTAAATTGTTTAATCCGGCGGAACAACCATAACTGGAACTTTTGACAGTTTTATTATCTCTGAACTGACAGAACCAAGAATAAATTTGCTTATACCAGACAGTTTTCTTGTTCCCGTAATTATGAGATCAACCTTGAGTTCTTCACATTTTGATATGATCCTTGAGGCAACATCGTCCCCGGTTCCCTCTATTATTATGTAAGTGTATTTCACCCCTTTTGGCTTGAGGTATTCTTCAGCAGCAGATTTGACTTTGGCACCATACTGTTCCTGATCTGTGACAACCGTTTCTGAAAATATGCCATCTGCCCCTGTAAGGGCCCTAACAAGTGTGGGATTTACATGAATTACTATATACTCTTCGCATACTGAACTCAGTGATAAAGCAAAGTTCAATGCTTTTACAGCGCTCTGGGAATTGTCAAATGAAATAGCAATCCTCATGTGTATAACATCTGTATTTAATATAAAACAATTTTCTTTGTTGATATTCCCTACTTATTAAACCATGATTTCTTATCAAGTTCATCCCTGAGACTTGTGATTAGTTCCTTCTGGCGGGAACTCAATTTCTTTGGCACAGAAACGGATATCCTGACGTTGATATCTCCACTGCCGTTTCCCCGTATTCTCTGGAACCCTTTACCTTTTATCTTCACAATATCATTGGGCTGGGTTCCGGGAGGTATGGAAAAAGATATGAGTTTGCCGAAAAGAGAAATCTGCTCCTCAGAACCAAGGGCTGCTTCGGGAAAACCTATCTCCTTATCTATGAGTATGTCATCCCCGAGCCTCTCAACCCCTCTCTCGGGCCTTACTCTTATGAAAATATAAAGATCTCCTGCATGCCCATTCTCCATTTCACCCAATCCTCTGAGAAGCATCCTTGAACCATCAGCCATTCCTGGTTTTATCTCAATGGTTTTCTTTTCGATGATGGATCTCTTTCCGGAGCCATGGCATGCCAGACATTTTCTGTCACCCGTATAACCCATTCCCCTACAGGTTCTGCAGGTAATAGTGTTTATGAGCCGGAAGGGGCCATTCTGCTGAACTATTCTCTCCTGTCCTGTACCGTTGCATGCCCTGCATGTTTTTACATTGCCCTCATATCCTTTACCTTTGCAGGTATCACAATCCACACTTCTCCTGAACTTTATTTCCTTTTTCACTCCAGAATAGGATTCAGCCATGGTGATTTCCAGTTCTACAGAGAGGTCAAGTTGTGCCTCTCTTCTCCCGGTACCACCTGAAGTTGCTCCTGAAAATGGAGAGCCACCACCAAATCCTTTGAATATCTCATCAAAAATGTCTGAAAAATCCGAGAAGTGCGTGAAATTCTGCCAACTGAATCCGGAACCGGGACCGCTCCCAAATTCAACTTTTCCAGTCTGATCGTAAATCCTCCTCTTGTTCTCATCAGAGAGTACCTCATATGCTTCTCCGATCTCCTTGAATTTTTCTTCTGCTTCCTGCTTCCTGTCAGGATTTACGTCGGGATGCCACTTCTTTGCAAGTGTCTTGAATGCTTTCTTTATATCTTCTTGCGATGCATTTTTATCAACGCCAAGGGTTGAGTAGTAGTCCGTACTCACCTATCTCTACCTCTACTGTTCTTCAGTGCTGTCATCTGTAGTTTCTTCACTGCCTTCTTCAGAACCCGCTTCCTGATTCTGTTCCGTTCCTGGTTCTTCCTGAGTCGGCTCAGCAGTACTGTAAAGATTTGCCCCTATTTTCTGTATCTTTTCTGAAAGTTCTTTGGTGAATTTGTCTACCTCATCCTCGTTTGTATTCTTTATTGCTTCTCTCAGTTTCGATATGATGCCCTTTGCCTCATCCGATTCTGCCTTGTCTATCTTCTCACTGTTTTCGTTCAGTGTCTTTTCCGCAGAGTATGCAAGATTCTCGGCTATGTTCATCTTTTCTATCTGCTCTCTTTTCTTCTTGTCCTCTTCCGAGAATTTTTCTGCCTCTTCCTTCATCTTTTCTATCTGCTCCTTGGAAAGCTTGTTCTTTGCCTCTATGGATATTTTCTGCTCCTTGTTTGTTGCCTTGTCCTTGGCGCTCACTGTCAATATTCCATTTGAGTCTATATCAAAAGTAACCTCAACCTGCGGTATCCCCCTCGGTGAAGGAGGGATTCCTTCAAGATTGAACTGCCCCAGTGAAACATTGTCCTTTGCAAGGCTTCTTTCACCCTGAACCACATGGATCGTCACAACTGTCTGCATATCTGCGGCTGTGGAAAACAACTGTGATTTTCTAACAGGTATAGGGGTGTTCGAATTGATAAGGGGTGTTGAAACTCCTCCGAGGGTCTCTATACCCAGAGTCAGAGGTGTCACATCCACCAGGACTATATCCTTTATATCTCCTGCAAGGACTGCACCCTGAAGCGCAGCTCCCGTGGCAACACATTCCATGGGGTCTACTCCGCCCTCTACCTTCTTTCCAAAGAAATCTTCCACGTATTTCTTCACGTAGGGAATTCTTGTTGGGCCACCAACCATTATGATCTTATCAATTCCACTTTTTGAGATATTTGCTTCCTTGATAGCTGTTTCGAGAGGGTGCAAGGATCTTTCTATTATTGGTTTGATGAGATCTTCAAACTTTGATCTACTGAGTGAAAGCTGCACATGCTTTGGTTCATTGTTAATGACAGTTATGTATGGGAGGTTTATCTCAGTCTCAAGAGTTGATGAAAGCTCAATCTTTGCCTTCTCAGCAGCATCTTTGAGCCTGATGTATGATTTCTTGTCCTTGGAAAGATCGAAATTCTCCTTGCTCTTGAAATCGTCCACTATGTATTTGATGATGGCATCATCCATATCTGTACCACCAAGTTTTGTGTCACCTGACGTTGATTTCACTTCAAAAAGACCATCTTCAAACTCCATGACCGTCACATCAAGGGTTCCTCCTCCAAGATCGTATACAAGAATTTTCATTGACTGATTCTGCTTGTCTATCCCATATGCAAGTGATGCGGCTGTCGGCTCATTAATTATTCTCTTTACGTTTAAGCCAGCAATGGTTCCGGCATCCTTCGTGGCCTGTCTCTGATTGTCATCAAAATATGCAGGTACCGTTATAACTGCATCCGTGATTGTTTCCCCAAGAAAATTCTCTGCATCCCTCTTTATCTTCTGAAGAATGAATGCTGATATCTGCTGTGGAGTGTATTCCTTTCCATATGCTTTGAATTTGAAATCGGTTCCCATCTTCCTCTTTGCAGCGATTATGGTTCCTTCAGGATTAAGAAGTGCCTGTCTTCTTGCCGGTTCACCAACCAGAAGCTGCCCATCTTTTGTGAAAGCTACATAGCTGGGAAAAGATTTCCCGCCAATAGAGACGCCCTCTGCACTTGGTATAATCGTGGGCTTTCCAGATATTACCACTGAAGCTGCCGAATTGCTTGTTCCAAGATCTATTCCTATTATTTTACTCAACTTTTTCACCTCTTTTTTCAACTATTACCTTTGCTGTCCTTATGACTTCGCCATTTAACGTATACCCTTTCTGTATCTCATGTGCTATTCTGTCCTCTGACTCACCATCTACTGTGCCAACAACTTCATGATATTTCAGATCAAGATTCTTTCCCACGGTTTCTATTTCTTTGAAGCCAAACGGCGTAAGGGATGATATCAGGATTTTTCTAAGATTTTGTAGCATTGTGGTTTCCTTGCTTGAAGCTATGCCTGAATCCATTGAGTCAAGAAGAGGAAAGATACTTTTTAAAATTTCCATTCCTGCGGTTTTTTTTTGGTTTTCAAAGTCTCTTGAAATTATCTTTATATAATTCTGGAGTTCAGCGACTGATCTCAGGAGTGTTTCATTTTTCTTTTTGAGCTCCTCCACACTGTCTCCTTCAATCCGTATTTTCAGGTCGGTCATTCTCTTTCTACTCCTTGCTGCCTTGATGGAATAATCAATTGGATCCAGCATAATTTCAGCCTGATCCGGAATATACGCCATACGTGGTAAATATGTTCTTCATTATAAATATTTCTTTTTTCTTTTTGTATTCGTCCCTTGCTATAGAAACATATCAGTGGAATATAATTTCATTCCTATATCCATATCCTATGCCTGATTTCTAAACTGGCAGAGTTCACGAGTTATGAACACTGGACACACGCAGTAACAGACCTGTTTGAAAACTGTGCCTTGATGTATAACCTCGCCATTGAGTCTTTAATTGATTGCTCTGATCATCCATGCCCAATCATCCTTGGTAATGAATACTTTTTTTATTCCAATGAAAAATTTGTCAGGATTCTTTTCAAGAAACTCGTGAAGCATCAGTATTTTCTTTATGATTGCATACTTTCCATCACTTTTTGATTCTGCCCTTATCAGGCCATAATTAATGCGAATATATACCTGCATCAACACTTCCATCATGGATATTGTTCTGAGTGCAATATCAGGGCTATTGTGATTTTCCATTATCCCTTTTATTGCCTTAGGAGCGTAATAATTGCTCTTGAGGCCCATATTAGATTTTTCAATTGCGAGGTTGCCGTATATTTCTAGCACATCTTCCATTGACAGATCTCCCGCGAGGAACTTCAGTTTCAAGTCCTCTTTGAGATCATCATACACTTTTCTTGACCATGGATGGATCTCAATATACCTGGAAAAATTCTGTGCCCACTTTAGCAGTTTTTCCCTATTTTCATTATTTTTCAGATTCTGCGGTTTCGCTTTTTTTATTGAAAAGTCATCTCTTTTATTCTTATTTGGTCGATAAATGGTGTAAATGTCTCCCGCTTTTTCAGATATTTTTAAATTGTATTCTGCACGCTTTCCTGGGTTGCTAAGTATCCCATAAGCTTCATTGATCTGCCTCGCCATAATTTCTGCAAGGTTTTTATCCGTATTATTTACATCGGGATGCCACCGTTTAATCATTTTGTAGTATCCTTTCCTGATATCTTCATCAGACGCATTTATTGACACGTTGAGAAGTTTGTAATAATCAATCATTCTTTATTGTAATACGCATGTTGTCTATAATATATTTTTTATGGTTAAATTTAATTATAGTTTAGATTTGGATTTTAAAAACAGTTGAAACTTCGTAGTGCTTGCATTTTGAAGATAACATAATTCATCAGAATCAATATTTTATATGCATATTAAAATATTACTTCAGGAATCCTGCTTAATTTCAACATCTTCACTTTATGCGTTTTTAATATATTTTATATCTATTTGTTATATGATGTATATTCATATTTTTATAATTAGAAAAATTCTTAGGAAAAGGTAATTTCAAATTGTAATTTTTCTGCTATTCCCCATTCTTACGGTGCAGGAATCAGTAACATTATTATAATAATTCCTTATATCATATATACGCTTGAATGAGGTGAACACGATATTAGACCTGTCAGTTATACTACCAACATACAATGAGGCTGAAAATCTCCCTATAATAGTACATCGGATAGAGGAGATGGACTTAAACTGCCAGATAGTTGTTGTAGATGACAATAGTCAGGATAAAACAGCTGAAATAGCTGAGCGCCTTAACTCAAAATACGGAAACATTATAGTCATCAGAAGACCCGGAAAAAATGGAATTGCAACTGCAGTCAGAGATGGACTTCTCAATTCAGAAAGCAAGTATGTAATTGTAATGGACAGCGATTTACAACACCCTCCGGAGGTCATCCCCAAAATATTAAACGAACTTGAAAAAGGGAGAGACCTTGTGGTTGCTTCAAGATATGTTCGTGGGGGATCGGCTGAATTTAATATCATCAGAAAAGCTATTTCAAAATTTGCAACAGTTCTTGCCCATATGAACATCCAAAAGACAGAGGCGATAAAAGATCCACTTTCCGGATTCTTTGGATTCAGAAGAGATGTGGTGAAACCTGATCAAATTGTTTCTAATGGATACAAGATACTTCTTGAAATACTGGTGGCCACTAGCACCACAAACATTGGTGAGGTTCCATACAGATTCATAAAGAGGAAGAGAGGGAAAAGCAAGCTTGGTCTAAGTGAATTCATCAAATACATAAAACTGGTGCTCAAACTTTCTGATTACCAGATGATTAAATTTGCCATTGTTGGTTTGGCAGGTGCACTCCTCAATCTTCTTATAATGAACATTGTGGTGGGGCATTACTATCAACCAGTTGTATTTGGCGCAATACTCGCTCTGGAAGCTTCAATTGTTTCGAACTTTGTGATGAACAATTACTGGACATACAGGAAACGGGCATCCTCTGGAACAGTGATCAAGAGATACGTGAAATACAATGTGATGTCAAGCCTTGGATCAGGCATATATTTCTCACTTGTGCTTGTGCTTACCTTTTTTGGCATTAACTACATGTGGGCAGATGTAGTGGGAATACTGGGATCTTTCACAACGAACTTTGGTGGAAGCCAGGGCGTAGTCTGGCACTTGTGAGTCCTTGAAACACCACATATATTTATCTTAATAATTCATACAGGTTCATTGTATGGCCCAACCGAAATTTGAGATAGGCAAGTTTAAATATCTCCTCCTTGGAGTGGTTTATTCCATAGTACCATTTGGGACACTGTACACAATAAGCTACCTGAACCTTGCTGCTATTATTAATGGGTGGCTCCTTTTCATAACTGGAATCATATGTATTCTTTATTTTCTTATTTTTCCAGAAAATAAAAAATTCATCAATATGGTGACATTCGCAGGTCTAATTTTTATAACAGTGCAATTTTTCTTAGTCATTGCCAATCTCTACGGAAATGCAACTACTGATGAAATAATAATTGAAACTTATGCAGCCAAAATTTTTCTGCAGGGAAAAGATCCTTATGTCAATTCAAACATGGTAGAGGTTTTCAAGTTTATAACGCCAATTTTTGGTACACCTATGCTGAACGGAAATAACGTCTATTTCCTCCTTTATCCCGGCATGTCTGTTCTTGCCTTTGTACCGTTCGTCTATCTCAATCTGCCCGATTATACGGCTTTGTATTTCTTTTCAATTCTGCTTCTCCTGTTTACTGTAATTTACCTGAAAAAGAACAATATGGCAGATAATATACCGTATCTAACTCTCATCGTTGCCATGGACATTGCATTTGTTGCGCTTTCCCTGTCAGGCTCAACTGATGTCATATTTATGTTTTTCATGACGCTATCTTACATATACCGGAAGAATACTAAATTTTCAGGTGCTATGTATGGGCTGGCCATTTCAGCCAAGCAGCTCCCCATAATTGCACTCCCATTCATGCTCTATCTCATATATAGAGAAAAAGGAAAGTCCATGAAACATATCGTCTTCTTTATCTTAGGAGCAATATTTACATTCCTGTTGACTAACCTGCCATTCATCCTGATGCAGCCGCATGACTGGATGAGAAATATGATTGAGGCTGAATTCCAACCTATTATTGGAATAGGAGTTGGATTTTCCGAGATCGCATTCGCAGGATTTGTGAACATTCCATCCAAAGTTTTCACAATTCTTTTCTTAACGACTGCATTGATCTGCATGCTCGTCTATATACGATTTTACGACAGAATCAAGTATGCCCTCTTTGTCTTTCCAGCCATAATATTTCTGTTCAACTTCAGGCTCCTGACCACTTACATTTTTGACTGGATTATCCTCGATCTTCTTGCTTATGTTGACTTTTATAAAGAGAAGGAACAGACGAGACTCCTGAACCCTTCCCAACAAAGAAATACATACAGTATATCTTCACTGGATTTGAAGAAACTCAAGTCATTCATTAAAAAGAATTCTTCATTTTTACTTGTGCTGATTATAATTTTTGCAGGAGGTACTTCTGCAGTTGTGTATGAGAGTATGCAGTTGAGTGGAACCCACATTTTTGTTATAAATTCAGTCTCAAACGTTTCTGATCCGATTGATGTCTCCGGGTATATAACCTCAATGGATGTCTCCATCACTTACAACCCCGCTTCCGGAATGAACCTGTCTTCACCTGTTTTTTTCAGGATCATTCCTTCCACCTCTACCGGTTCAAATTTCAATAGCCTGATCTGGAGATCAAATCACAATATAAACTATGGAATGAATAATGTCACCATAACTCCTACCATCGCATTATATTTTCTTCCGGACAATTCGAATTTCAGGATCCAGGCATATTACAATTTTCAGAGCTTATTCTATTCAAGTGGAACTGTGTCCCTGAAGCAGAATACTACTTTTCCGAACTATGGCATGATGTATCCAACTTACACACCTTCCAACCCATATCCGGGATGGACGCTCAATCAGGGGGAAAAACAGTTCAGTTATATCCTGAAAAATGGACTGAATGTAACAGGCAATGGCGCAAACATGTCCCTTATCAATTCAGCCGGCACATCTTCAATGAAACTGACTGATGAACCTGCAAACCTCACCTATCTTTCAACTAATAATAAAATTCTCAGATTCGATGGAAATTATACAGGTGAGGGAACGATCCTTTCCATTAAAAGCGGAATAGTAACCCCTGTGCTATTTTACGGAATTAATATCACATTCAACAATACTTTTTCAATTTTTGTGGGATTCAACAGCACCGCAAAAAACACAAGCGTCTATGATTCCATTAACTCCATATACATAATAACTTCAAATTTCACAATAAATTTCAGACAGATTTATAACCTGAGTCTGTCAAATGTTCCTTATTACCCTGTACAGTACATAACGTTCTCCTATGAGATCAGATCGCAGTTGCCCGGCACTTATGATTTCTCATTTTACAACCTTTCTCTCAATTGATATATTCTGATCAACCCAACATCTATGAGTCCTGAAATTGAAAGGTTTCCTTGCTTCCATACATTTCGGACAGAACGAAATATAATACCTTCTTGTGAAGTAAAATGCAAAACCTATGATTGCAGCGGTGTAAAAAGCATATTTGGCCACATAATATATGGAATAATTGTTTGAAGTCTGTGTGAAATCAAGATAGAGCACAGTCCTGTTACTTTGAATATTCACCTGCCGGACAGCCAGATATGAACCTGAACATACAAGAAATGTGTAGTTTCCATAGGGCAACTGCATACAGAATTTTCCGTTGATGTTGCTCTGAGAATTGAAAATGCATGATACATTGTATGTGTTGCTTCCATTGTTCATGAACTCAATCGTTCCATACATAATTGTATAGTTGAAATAGGTCGTTCCAGGAAATATTTTTTCAATTTTTGAACTGGTGTTAAAATATCCCGAATCCTGTGGAAACACGGTGAGGAAAGGATTGGAACTATTTAGAGTTAAAGTTTTCTGCATTGTCGTGTAGGAGAAATTTTGTACGATAATAGACCATTCCTGCCCTGATGGAATTCCGCATTCTGTAAGGTTGTATGTATAATTGTACCGTTCAACGGGCAGATTCTCATTGCCTGAAACATTTTCAGTAAACAGGCTGTTGTTATAAGATATGATCCAATTCACTTTAACATACGATTCATTTACATTATGATTTCTTGCCAGAGACATTTTCATGCAGAATGATTTGTTCAGTGAAAGATTGTTCAACTGGAAATTATTCTCACGTTTCTCACCGGAATAATTCAGCAGAATTCTGATATAAATTGAGGAGGATTTCCCATAGAGGCTCTTCAATTCAAGGTGTGTGATTGTATCATTGTTTGTGTATGTTTCAGATAATGTAACATTGATCGTTGAAGTATTGTTGAAATACAGATGCTGGATTATGCCTGTTATGGTGAAAACAGTGCCCTCCTGGAGTGATAAATACCTTTCATTGCCATAGATGCTGTATCTGTAAGATGAAAAAATCTGGGAACAATTTTCAGAAAAATACTGCAGAAGCATTCCTGATCCAATTATTTCCTTCCCTTTAATGCAGCTCACATTAAGGGCGTTTTCCTTTACTTTTGTGTAATTGTCATTCATTCCTGTAAATGTTATATTCTTTTGGCAATAAGTTGATTGGTGAGTACTTACGAAAATGGATGAGCTTTTCCAGACCTCGAGAACACTGTTTCTGCCTTTTACCACCGGAGAATAGGTGCCTTCAACGTATTTCTGTGCGCCTGTGAACCCCGAATCTACCAGTGTGGCCCCTGAATCATTCACCATATACAAACCTGTTCTTGATGAATTGAAATAACCACCTTTCTCCAGAGTGCCCTCGTTACCTGTAAATGTGGAGCAAACAGAATAGAGGTCTGATCTTGAAAGTACGATGAAATTATGATAAATGCCCGTATGATTTATGGTGCTGTTTGAAAGAAAGCAGATTGCACCGTGCCATATGGTGAGCTTCGAATCTGGTGACATGTTGAATGCAACAGGAATTTCCTTTCCCGTGCTAAAGCCTGAAAGAAACCATGGATTTGTAAGATTGTATTCAGCCCTGAACCTTCCTGCCCGATTTTCAATGCAGAGATTTTTTGAAAATACCATTGAACTGCTCAATTCAAATTTCATATATACGGGGTTTGGGCTGTTTTCCATGGTATAATTCAAGCACAATGCAATGGAGCTTACTGGATAGTTGTAACCCGGAAGAGTACTGTAATCAAACATATAGGAACTGTTGCTGCTGATGGGCTGGCCATTCTGGGAAAGTGTGGATACGTTGTATATGCCTGCTGAATTCAGGGACTTTTCATTTCTGAATGTGGAGTAATATGATGATACATGGTCATTGATAAAACATATGCCTGCTGTTCCTCCCACGAAGGTCTTGTACATCCTTATGGAAGAATTGCGCAGCATGAAGTATCCTGTGAAATTGAATGTTGAATTACAAATCTGTATGTTGTCTGCAGAACCACCATTCCTGATTACAAGTTTTCCACCTGAATTTACAATGGTCTCGCATGAGATTGAACTGTTGGTGCATATATTCAGAAAATGGTTCCCTGATCCTGAGAATATTATATTGTAGCCCTTTAGCATTGATTCGTCCGAAGCGTTGATGGAAAGATTCCCATAAACATACAGGTCAGGGTTTGTTCTGTACATGGAATACCCCAGTGCAGGTTTGTTTGGCATATGAATGTGGCCAACGGTAAACACCATAGAAATAGGAATGATCATGAACAATGCCAAGAACCGAAACCAAGCATGGGACACAGGCAGAAAAAACACTATGGGTAAATAATTGAGCTATGTATGTATATTTTGCACTCTTCTCAAGAATCGGTGAATGACCTCATGGAGGGCCTTACCTTTTTCCATATTTCACTTCTTGCAAGCAGATACCTGTTTTCATCCTCGGTGATTGATATCCTCAGTGGCTTTGTGAATGTGTCAAACCTTTTGTATTCCTTCAGGATGATTGATTCGAACATGGATTCCATAAAGGTGACATATATGTTTTTATCTTTTTTTCTAACCTTTGGTGACTTAATTCTTGAATATATGTAAGCACTCATTGCTATTATCTTGTCAGAAATCCTCATTTCACTCACACCTGTGGAAAAGAGGAAAAGATCTTTCATGCTGTAATTGCAACCTACAATGAGATCACGCATGAGTGAAATTTTCCTGGAACTTGGCATATTCATGTATTCCTTCCTGTTCTGGAACTGTTTTGGCTTGTATATCAAAAACCTGTTCATGCTTGCCCTTCCCTCAGTGGGATAGAAAAGTATGCCATAGGATGTTGATATTCTTGAGAAAAGGTTTATGTCTTCTGAAATGTTAAGATCATTCCATCCGCCAACATCATGAATGATGTCCCATGGCATTATGACTATATCCGAGAAAAGCATCCTCTTTTCCCTTCTCCTGACGAAAGAATACAAAAGATCTGCGAAAGAAATATCATATTCTTTTTCCGGATCGAACATGACAATATAATCCGTCTTAATCTCCCTGATTGCCTGGTTCTTCAGTGCACCCCTGGATACATGGGGATTGTGGATTATCCTTATGTCCCTGTTCTGTTTCATCACGCCCTCGAGAGATGCTACACTTATAGGATAATGATTATTATTGAGTACCGTTATGCTGTATGAGAGGCCAGTTTCCTCACCAATGCTGGCAATGCTGTTGATCGAATCTTCAAGAAGTGTATCCTTCCCATTGAAAACGCATAAAAACAACAAACCCACGTTGAACTTGTGCGCTTTCCTGAGCTCGTAAGTTTTTACCTGTTGAGTGTAAGTTTCTGCCAATGTCATAGTAATAATATTGTTGAAATTAAAGTTTTTTGAAAAATGTTGCTCTGTTGAAAAAAACTCTGTCTCTTGCACGATGATCATTTCTGGTATTTTTCTTATTTTCATCTTTCTAAATGATGATTGATCATCGGGATTTCTCGAAACATATGTACATAGCATGGCTTAATCCATCGGATCTAGGAAGAGGAATATAAAAAATTCAGATTCGTTTGTGAAATTCGTAGACATCGTAAGAATAGGTTCATTATGGAAACTGCAAATAACCAAGATAATTAGGAATAATGTCATACTATTTCCATAATGGAAAAGAAGTTGAGCAAATGGGAAGCATCTGCCATAGGACTTGGAAATATTATAGGAGCAGGAATATTTGTCCTCGCAGGAACCACAATTTATGATGCAGGGCCCGGGGCCCTGATTGCATTTGCGATTACAGCAGTTCTGGCATTAACCATTGCATTGAACAGTGCGGAACTTTCTTCAAAAATTATTACACATGGGGGCCTCTATTCATTTGCAAAGGAGACCATGGGAAATTCTGCAGGTTTCATGGTAGGTTGGCTGCGAAGCATATCCTATTCCATAGCCGCATCTGCAGTGTCACTTGGATTCGGATCATATCTTCTTTCATTCTTCTCACTACCTTATTATTTTGTCATAATCGCAGCTGCCGGAATGATCGCCTTTGCTACATTTCTGAATTATGTGGGAATATCAGCAGTGGCAAGGGTGGAAAAATACCTTGTCATATTGACAGTAGCAGGACTTGTTCTCTTCATTATTGTTTCCATATTTTACGGGAAATGGGTGGAAACAAGATTTACCCCTCTGGCTCCCATGGGTTTTGAAAGCATAATCGTTGCCGCTTCGCTAAGTTTCTTTGCATATTCCGGATTCAACACAATTGCAACACTGACCCCTGAGGTTAAAAATGGGGCCAAGAACGTGCCATTTGCAATAATTTTCGCACTTGTAGTAAGCACAGTGCTCTATATCTTAGTAGTAACTGGCATGCTCGCCCTTATGCCATGGCAGAATTATTCAATTTCTGCAGATCCATTGAGCAATGCCCTTCATTTCAGCAAGGCACCTGTATTCGTAGGTTATGCAATTGCAATTGTTGCAATTATAGCAACATTTACGGTAACAGTTTCACTCATAGTTGCGGGCTCAAGAACGCTTCTTCAGATGAGCGAAGATGGGGTTCTCCCTGAGTGGATTCAGGGGCGCCATAAAGATTCTCCAAGGAAGGCGGTAATATTGATTGGAGGTCTGGCCGTTGTGGCCCTCTTCCTTGGCAATGTGCAGGTAATAGCTTTGGCTTCCAATTTTGGAGTCATATTTTCATACGCACTTACCGGATTGTTCATAGTAATATTGAGACACAGGAAAGTAAAAGGGGAATTTTCATCTCCCCTCTACCCCTATGTGCAAATAGTATCGGTACTTCTCTCACTCCTGATCATGTATGCCCTCGGGGTTAAGGCAATCTATCTGGGTTTCATTACAATAATTGTGGGTATGATGATCTATTATTTCGAGAAGGAGACAAAGGAGAGGAAAAACGGACATGCTGGGCAATCTGTGAACATGGGAAATCAGGAGTCCAATGAACATAAGTTGCAAAATTGATTGTGGATTAAGACACTGTGATTAAATTACAGTGCATTAGATTTTATTAATTTTGAATAGTTGAATAAATTCCTCTGACGTTAAAACATCAACTCCTTCTTTTTCCTTAAGTTCGTTCTTTACAGATAGCAGATGTTTGTCATAAGTGATTATACAATTAGCCCTCAAACACATTTGTTAATTGCGATTAGATACCAATCATTTCCAATATTATCAAGCATTTTCTGGTCATGTTCAAGTTTTTCATCGGAACATAAGTTAACCATCCGTCAATATTATCTATATATTGCCTAAAATATATTGGATTAATTTGGCTTAACTTTTTGTCTTTCTTAACTACTCTACCAATTTCACCAATGAGTGCATCAAATGTATAAGGACTAATTCTTCCCTCCGTTATCAAAGATATAACTGTCTTGCTTGCGGAACCTGCTTTTCTGCCGAGAATCACTCGAAAAAATACGTTTGAATCAATAACTATTTTCATTGGAGGGGTGCCTAATATTATCAAACGCGCTGTCCAAATCTTCTACGGTGATTTCATTTTTCTCTGCAAATTTCTCAAAATAAATGTATATGTTATCAAGTACCATTGCTGATTTCACAGTATACTTCTTATATTTCCCGTACACATAATCCATTAGATTATCCAAAGGTATTCAGTTATACCTCTCTTTTATCCTGGAAAGTGCGAGTTTTTGTGATTGATCTAAACTATTCCATTTTTGCTGTGTAGACCTGAACCCAACTGGAGTTAGAGTGAAACCATCCTCCTCGTTTATAATGCCAGATTCTATGAGTTCCATAAGGTCCCTATCAAGTTCACGCGAAAATGGACCATAATAGTGAGGCACAAAGTTATAACCTTCAACTTTGGAGAAAACAGTCTCCTTCGAAAGAAGGAACATTTCCTTCTGTAGGTGATTCTTTGAGGATATACTCTCATTGTCACGCTGGGACGATCCGCGAGCATAAATTAGCAATTGAAGTAAATCGGGCTTGTTCACTTGGATACAATGCGAATATTTTATAATAACGTTTATCCCATATTATTTTCGAAAACTGAATATCCAGATAGAATTTGGCAAAATTTTCCATCTCACAACATTGTTTTTCCTTAATGATTGATACCATCTTGCAGAACGTTTCTTAATATCCCGATAATTATTCCCTGCTAAATGACGAATGCATCTATTTTTTACAGAAATCTGTCAGAATAGGTATGGTTGATCCTTGTTTTATTCTTTTTTCTGTTTTTCCGTAGTTCACTCTATCTTACCTCGTTTTTTTCAATGTGATAAAGGTAAGCATGTAGCATCCAATGTATTGAGGCTTAAGATATGGGTTGAGTTGAACGAAATCTAAGACTGTTATAAAGCCATATATCCAAAATCCCCCTCTCTAAACAAAGTTTTTATTTATCAGAGAATTATCGAATTTATGAATGCTCGAGTTATGTCTAATAAAGGTGCTCAAACTCAAATAGTGGTTGAAACACAAGGGTTGGTTTTTACACCTGATAATTTAATGAGCGTTTTAAAAAGCAATGAATTTCAGATTGTACAAGGAAGTGTTTCTAACCCATTGAATCCAGCTATCCCGATGCAAAATACTCAGATTTATTCTAAGGACTCCTTAATGATATTTTTACTCCAATCTCAACCTCTCAACAGTTTGATTTTCACTATGATGAATTCGTTTAACTTAAGTGAAGAAAAGATCGGAGAAAAATCAGGTTTAGATATGATAAAGAGCATTATGGAATCTCTCAGTCTGGTTGACGAGACCATAAGCGCAATCACTTTTAATTTTACGACAAGATTTGTAGCAACAAAAAAACCAGTGGAACAAATGACCAAACTTTTAAGTAAAGAATTTACGAGTAAAATTAAGAAAATTCCTTCAGTGTCGTCCTTAAAAATGTTATCCATAAGGTTGGGAGATGTATTTCCAATAGAGAAAGAAGGTACTAACATCATATTTGAGCCTTTCTTATCAAATCCAGAGAAAATGTTCTGGATTCAATTTACAAAAAAGGTTATGAACAGGGATTCATTGTTTGAATTAATAGAGGAATTTCCAATAATTCTCGAGGACCTCATAAATGGAGTTGATTCAAGTGATTAATTCGTCAGTTTTTCTTAATCGAAACTCTTTTACGTCAATAGAGGAAATGGCTGAAAAAGATGCTGAGGGGATGGCGAAGATTGTGAACATGGTACGATATACGATGACACAAGGTGGTCCTTCACAAGCTGTACATATATCTTTTAGTCTCTACTCTGACAATGAAGAGAAAGTAAATGAAAAAAAAATAGAGAACTTGGGGGAAAAAATAGAATTCGGCAATAGGGTAGAAGTGACAGCTTTTTTACTTAAAAACGATTTTCTAATACATATAATCAATGAGGCTGTGGAAAAAATCCGAGAGATTTTCAAAACTGAAAAGTTGAAACTTGTTGTCGAGACCGACCCAGAAATGCCAATTGATTCTAAGGTCTTATCTCTAAAAATATTTACAGAACTTGACCCGATTAGAGCTATCAATTCACTTGATAAGTTAAATAAAGAATGGTGGCTTGAAATTAAACCGATGACCAAACAAAAACTTATCATAGAGGAAGAGTACGTGTGACGTTCGATTGGGTGGATTACTTAACCTTGGCGAAAACACTCAAGACAAATGCCAAAAACCAGAATTCTCTGAGAGAGGCAATGCTAAGGAGTGCCATAAGCAGAGCGTATTATTCTGCATTTAATATCGCCAAGAATTATTTGATTTCCCTAGGTATTAGATTCGATGGAAGCGCTGAAGAGCACAGAATTATTCAAAAAAAATTTGAAGATTTGTCTCAGCGTGAACGTGATGGTACAAAGAGACTAAACTTGGCTGAAATTTCCAATGCACTTTCAGTGCTTCGCTCATTCAGAAACAAAGCAGATTATGAAACGGTGGTATCAGGCATAGATAAGAAAGGAGAAGCTGCGGTAATCAGGGCAGAAAAGGTATATGACTTAATCAGATCACTGTGAGGTTAATGTCCTTATTACCTTCATTGTTCAAAAGGTATGGTCGCAGTGTCTTTTAATTATTGTCCTCCGAAATGTTGGAGGAGAGCACAACACAAGAATTTACCCAAATTTCTGTAATTCAGAACTGAGCTAGGTGACACTGTATGGATGTTGGAGTGGACCCAACCCGAAGGATGCATAGTAATTGACGAATACGTAAAGAAGGAGTTGATGACAGTCGTTGTGAATTTCGGTCTTGACGTTTCCAATTTTTCAAGTTAAGCATCGCCAACAATTCCAGAAATGAAAAACTGAATAACTTCTTCGAAACAGTCAAAATAATATTTGTAAAAACCCGCTTCATTAACTCTGATGTGAACCCATTTTTCTCCTGTAACTCTTTACGCGTCTTCGCACCAGTTCTTGGCTCTCCTATCCTTGAATGTTGCGTCCACGTCCACTTCCCCCTTAGTTTCTACAATCACATGCTTATCTTTCATCTCCACAATAAAGTCAGGATAATAATATCTCAGATTTCCTTTTGAATCTCTATGATGAGGTATCCACAAAGACATTCAATTAAGAGATCAATAATATTTCTTTCAGTATTTGCATGCTCCCACCCTAGAATTTCCATCCTTCCATCCTGAACATTTCTATAATATTGATTGAATCTATACTGTATTTCTGGCAGACGAAAGGAATTCTAATCTTTTCACCACGAAGTTTTTCTTCAGTAACCACTATCTTCTTTATCTGGAACAGTGTTTGTTGGGAATCTGTTGTCATTTCTATGGCTAATGCAATAACCATGGGTCTGCATCATATTCCCTGTCTTCCCTCACCATTGATGGAAAGGATTTTAATATGCCCTTCAGGTGTTCTATCTGTTTCTTTGTGGGATCGCGAAAAAAGGCAGGTTGTGTTTTGGCCCATTTTGAAAGTTGATCGTCTTTTTCTGTTATTTCGTGAAGCACTTCGACAGGAGCAACCAGAAGCCCTTCACTGATCAAGGATTCCATGTTTTTCCACACACTGGGAAATATATCAATTGGATTGTGCCGATTAAGCTCAATCAGCGAAGATGAATCCATGATATAGTTGTTTGCGGTCATTTTCTCGCTTTCTCTAGAACCCTATCGAAGTTCTTTGATTTGATTGACAGATAGCTCAGAGCATCCCCGTATGTTATGAATTCTTTATCGAAATTATTGGCTACAAGAGATACGAACTTATTGCCCATCTCCGAGAGACATCTCTGATCTGATGTTACTCTTATCATCTTCTTTTTTTCTTCAGTCTTTTTCCCAGTCCCCTCGCGCACATATCTTGACATGACCTCCTCGAATTCCTGATTTGAGATATAATTGAGCTCCAACATCTTGATCAAAAGCGTGGCCTTGCTGACCTTATATTTTCTGGACAGAGAGTTTAGAATGTCTGTCTCGGTTAATCTGTCATGATATCTTATGAATAACGCTCTAGCAGATTCCTCAGGCAACAGAAATGATGATGAAAATGCATTACACCATCTTTCCACGTTATTCCTATTTTTAAGCGATTCGTCAGGGATATCTATTACTGTTTCGCCAAGAAGAATGTGCCCAAATTCATGCATCAGGGTAAACAGTCTAGCCTCTATGGTGTCTTTTGAATTTATCACGGCAATGGATGGAAGATCATCCGCTAATGCAAATCCTCTTGCATCTTCAACTGGCATGGAAAACTGGAAAACGAGAACGTTTGAATCTTCAAGAACATCTCTCAGGTAACTGAACAATCTGTATGCGTCTTTGATTTTTCTCTGTGTTTCTAAGTTAAGATCGAATAATTTCCTATATTCCGCAGCAATGAGTTCTGGGTTATCGGTTAACACAACTTTTCTGACCTTGGGTGCAGTTTCATATCTAATGTTCAGGGATAGCTCTCTGCTTATACCCTGGAGACTTCTGGACTTTCTTATTGCTAAAATTGTTTTTTTATCAAATATGTCTGTCCGGCCAGGTAGGAACCTATAATCATTGGGTAAAGGCTTTTCTTCTTTTGGTTTGGATAGGAAGAATGATGCCAGAGGTCTTTTGTATAATTTTGATAACTCCTTTAATTGTACCAATGTAGGTGATTTTTTCCCTGTTTCAAATTCCAATATTGTATCAGAAGTGGTTCTCAGTCTTTTGCTCACTTCCCCTATACTTGACCCCGAACTTTCCCTGAGCCATGTGAGAACCTCAGGAATTACTTCAACCGATATTTTTCTAGCCATTTAACCACCAGTGACTAACCCACTTTAACAAACTTCTAAGCCATATAGCCTTTTCCTAAGCTTTCCAGATACAATAGAACCATCTGATAATAATATTTGTGGCCCCTTTGTATAATATATGCCTTTTTTCTTCTTTATCAGCTAGATAAAGCAAAGGTTCTGCATGTAGTTTACACACTAATAGAACTTTAACTTGCCCACTCGTCTGAGCAATAAATGACCAGATGCTGAAACTTCGGAATTCGCCCTGTTGATTTCCTGATTCTTGACCAATGCTACAAGTATCAACAGGCCCCGATCTCAAATATTCTCCAGCATTTCGTCTTCCTCTCCTTATGTGTAGTTTATTTTGAAGATCTGTGAATTTTTAATGTTGCTTGTTTCCACAACTCTTGCACTGAGCTTTGTAGCCTTGGCGGATTGAAAATTCTTTGTGCCCATCTCCCGCAGCAGCATTAATTCTTCAATGGAAGAGGCAGGGAAAATTCCTATAAAATTTAGGATAATTTAGATGTCAAATATCGAGAGGGCCAATGTTTAACAATTTTAAAATAGGTTCGAAATCATGTGCCCTCATGGTAGAGACCGGGCAGAACCGTGAACCCAGCAGAGATGAAATTTATCATATGGGACTTGCAACATACAGGGACTTATACTCAAAGAGCATAGAAAACCCGGAGGAATTCTGGGAAAAACACTCTGAAATTATATACTGGCACAGGAAATGGGACAGGGTTCTTGATGACAGCAAGGCACCTTTCTATAAGTGGTTTGTCAACGGAAAAACAAATATGTGTTACAATGCAGTGGACAGGCATGCACTTGGAAACAGGAGAAACAAGGCAGCCTACATATGGGTTGCAGAAAATGGTGATGAGAAAATAATCACCTATGATGGATTATACAGGAGAGTCAATAATTTTGCAAGGGCCCTGAAGAATATGGGAATGAAGAAGGGAGACAGGGCAATAATTTACATGCCCATGATAATTGAATCCATCACTGCCGTGCTTGCATGCGCAAGATTGGGCATTGTCTTCTCCTTTGTTTTTGCAGGGTTCGGCTCAGCAGCACTTGCAGACAGGATAAAAGATTCTGGTTCAACAATGGTCATAACAGCAGACGGAGGATTCAGAAACGGAAAGATCATTGAACTGAAGAAGATTGTGGATGACGCACTGGAGGAAACTTCTACTGTGAACACAGTTGTTGTGGTCAAGAGGACAGGATCTGAAGTCACAATGGATGAAGCAAGGGATGTGTGGTGGCATGATGTTGCAAAAGATTCTCCTGAGGCTATTGAGCCTGAATGGGTAGATTCTTCCGATCCATTATTCATCCTGTATACTTCCGGAACAACAGGAAAGCCCAAGGGTGCAGTACACAGCACCGGAGGATATGCTGTCTGGACCGCCAACACATTGAAATGGGCTTTCTCCCCTGACGAGAATGACAGGTGGTGGTGTGCAGCGGACATAGGATGGATCACAGGGCACAGCTATATTGTCTTCGCACCTCTCCTGTTGGGCCTCACATCGGTGATCTATGAAGGTTCCATAACATTTCCTTCCCCTGGAAGAATGTGGGAGATCATAGAAAAATACAGGATAAATATGCTTTACACCTCACCAACTGCCATAAGGACACTTATGAAATTTGGGGAAGATTATGTCAGGGCCCATGACCTCTCTTCCCTCAAGGTGCTTGGCTCAGTGGGTGAGCCCATAAATCCTGCTTCATGGAAATGGTACTACGATAACGCAGGGAATTACCGGTGCCCCATTATAGATACTTACTGGCAGACCGAAACGGGAGGTTTCATGCTGGCCCCTGCTCTGGGAATTGGATTGCCTCCACTCAAGCCCGGATCTGCAACCTTCCCCCTCCCAGGTGTTGATCCTGTTGTACTTGATGAAAATGGAAAAGAGGTTGCAGACGGAACGAAGGGTTACATTGCATACAGGAAACCATGGCCAGGGATGTTCATGACGCTCAACAAAGATCCTGAAAGGTATGTGAAGGCATATTTCGAGAAATTTCCCGGAATGTACAACTGTGGAGACTATGCCATCAGGGACAGTGAAGGATATTTCTGGATACTTGGAAGGGCAGATGAGGTATTGAACGTATCAGGACACAGGCTTGGCACAATTGAGATTGAGAATGCAGTCATAGCCTCCGGAGGCGTTGCAGAATCTGCTGTGTTTGGCAGACCTGATCCTGTGAAAGGGGAAGCCATTGTTGCCTTTGCAGTCCTGAGGAACGGAAACGAATCGTCTGGAGAAGCAGTGGCAAGGATTAGAAAAGATATAAGAAAACAGATGGGCCCCATATATGTTCCAGACGAAATCCACATTGTTGGATCACTTCCAAAAACAAGGAGCGGAAAGATCATGAGGAGGGTCATAAAGGCTGTGGCCCTCAACCAGCTGCCGGGAGATATCAGTACTCTTGAGAATTCAGCCTCCGTGGATGAGATACGTGACGCAATCGATTCTTTCATGAAGGAATCATCATGAGATGGTGCACCTGCTTTGACTGATATGATCTCTTCTGTACTGCCTGTTTCCATATCACGCCTTCTCCGTTCCTTTGTGTTCACGCTGCTTGCCATATCTGCACCATTCTTCCTGATCCATGAGGGGTACAGTGCACTTCAGATCGGAATTGTCATAGCCATAAGCGGAGTTTCATCAACCATATTTGTGTACGTGTTCCCCAGGATCAATATACCCATAAGGTGGATTCTCATTTCACTCTGGGCCCTGCTTTTCTTTTCACTTTTCTTTCTATCTGTGTTCCAGAATGCCACAGTCTATGTCATTTCTCTTGCTGCAGGAGGAATTCCACTTTCAGGAAAAGATATGTCTGCAAACCAGGCCCTTGAGCAGTATTCCATTGGGAAGAATGCATCGAGCCAGAGAGCAAAGGCCATCTCGTATGGATACTATAACTTCCTCTCCTACGGAGGAAACACCATTGCATCTGCGCTCCTCCTCTTCTATTCTGGAATCAGTTTCAGGGATATATTTTACCTGAGCCTTGCCATATCACTCTTTTCAGGAGTCCCGTACCTCTTCTACAGATTCCCTGAACATTCCAGCAGATCCACCAGAACTGAAATCTCCCCGGAAACAGGGAAACTCAGGAATGAGCTTGCAACCCTGTTCTCCCTTGACTCCTTTGCAGGGGGCCTCGTGAATACATCCATGCTTTCCCTGTGGTTCCTGCTCGTTTACTCCACAAGCCTTGCCGACACAGGTTTCATATTTGTTGTGGTGAACATCCTCTCCGCAGTCTCTGTACTCATTTCAGGAAGATTATCCACATCTTTCGGACTGGTCAGAACCATGGTATACACCCATCTGCTGAGCAATGGATTCCTCATCCTGATGGCAGTGTTCCACAGCCTCCTGTTCAGTGAAATCATGCTCTTCGCAAGGCAGACCACAAGCCAGATGGATGTTCCTCCCAGGGACACATTCATCAATACCATAATTCCGGAAAAGGACAGAATAACCACAAATTCGCAATTCATCGCTGCAAGGAACACCTCCATCATACCTGCACCTGCTGCAGGAGGGGCCCTCCTGGAAATACTTCCGTCCGCAATTCCGGAGGTTGCTGGTGGCCTCAAGGCACTGTATGATGTTGTGTTCTTCCTGAGATTCAGGCAATACCGCACATGAAAAAATAATTATATAGTTGAAGATAATTTCATATTTATGAAAGAATTTTCATCTTCTACACTCAGGAAAATTGCAGTTCTTATAATCATAGCGGGAGTTATTGTGGCCGGGGTTGCATACCTGGCAATTAACTCTTCCCACTCAACAGGCAGGGTTCTCAATGTGAATTCTAATGTTTCGGGCATGCATATGACAAGGATCGTTTCGCTTGATCCTGCTGCCACAGCAACGCTTTATGCTCTTGGTGCATTCAAATACCTTGTGGGAGGGAACTGCTTTGATACTTACCCTCCAAACGAGAGTCTTCCCAACGTGACAGACTACCCTACCATGAGTGTCCAGCAGATTGTGAATCTCTCCCCTGATGCAGTTATTTCATTCACAAACTACAGCCAGTCACAGGTGAACCAGCTCACATCCGTAGGGATCAATTACATATTCCTCTCTTCAGGAACCGGCACAAGCATGTCTCTCATAGAGAACCAGACCATCTTCCTCGGAATGCTCACAGGTACAGTTCAGAATGCAACCCTGATCAACACATGGATGAATGAATCACTTGATGCATTCTCCTCTGTTTCCGTTTCAAATGAGTACACAATGTTCTATGCACTCTATCCGGGTTCACATGGGACATGGACAGCAGGCAATAATACATTCATGAACCAGATTTTCTCCTATTCCCATCTCATAAACATTGCAGACATTCAGAGCGGTTTCTATGAAATATCAAATGAAGTTATCGTATCATCCAACCCACAGTATCTTGTCCTTGATCAGTACTTCAATGACAGCCTTATAAACAGCCAGCCCTATATCAATACCACAGCATACAAAACCGGGCATATCCTGAACATATTCGATGATAACATATTCCAGGAGCCTAATTTCAGGGCCATATTCGCCATAGAGTGGCTCATGGAAAAAATATACAATACGACTGTGCAGATTCCACCGTTCCCTATAGCACTTCAGTACAATCCTGAACCTGTTCAGGTACAGTGAGGAGTCCATGTTCAGAAGTATTCATTTTGGATATTTCTTCCCCCGGGGGAGGAAACCTCTGGGATTGCTTCTATCCATTGTGGCACTTCTGCTGTCCATGATACTGTCCATGGATATAGGGCCCGTATCTGTCCCGATTCAGTATATCATCGCATCCCTGCTCAAGCAGATGGGATTTCACCATGTTTATGTCCCATCTGCATACTACATAATTGTGACCCAACTCAGGGAACCTGAGATTGTAGGGGCCATGGCAGTGGGAGCATCCCTGTCCATCGGTGGTGCAACAATACAGAGCGTGTTCAGGAATCCAATCACTGATCCATATGTCACCGGGATTTCAAGCGGTGCTGCACTTGGTGCGGTGATTGCCATTGTGGGTGGCCTCTCATTCCTTGGATATTTCACCATTTCCTTCATGGCTTTCATCTTCTCAGTCCTCATCGTACTGACTGTATACCTCATCTCCATGAGGAATGGCAGGGCACCACCAACATTCCTTCTTCTTTCAGGCATTGCAGTTTCTCTTTTTGTATCATCCATGGTTGCACTTCTTCTCTATTCAAATCCTAGATATGTCACTGAAGTTTTCATATGGCTTCTGGGATCCATACAGGGAATCCAGTGGGGGGAAGACTACGTGATTGTTCCGGTTGTGATGCTTTGCAGTTTTGTGCTTTTTACAATGAGCAATGAACTCAACGCGCTCCAGATGGGAGAAAACCATGCAAGGGCTGTGGGAGTGAATGTTGAAGTGTCCAAGGCAATAATCATAATCATTACCACTCTCTCCGTGTCTGCAGCCGTTTCCATAAGCGGAATAATCGGGTTTGTGGGGCTGATTTTTCCCCATGTATCAAGGCTCATATATGGCGGTTCCAACAAGTATGTCATTCCATCATCAGGAATACTTGGGGCAACCTTTCTTGTCATATGCAATGATATTGCTCATGTCCTGGTGTTTGGAGAGGTCATTCCCATAGGGATCATCACCGGCATCATAGGTGTGCCATTCTTCATAGGACTCATGATGAAGCTTTCAAGGAGCGGATATTATGACGCTTGATGTGGATCATGTTGTTGTGAGGAGGGGCATTACTGAAATTGGCCCCATCACCTTCAAGGTGCAGAAAGGAGAAGTCCTTTCCATATGTGGAAAAAATGGTTCCGGAAAAACAAGCTCCCTGTATGGTATTACTGGAATGATCAGAAAGCAGAGTGGAAGTGTCATGATTGACGGTATATCTTCAGATACTCTCAAGCCAAGGGAATTGGCAAGGAAAATAACACTCGTTCAGCAGGAACTTCCAGTCCCCATGAGCTTCACAGTGAAGGATGTCATGGAAATATCTGCCTATTCCCGGGGAAATGACAGAAATGAACTGATGAATGCACTTGAAACATGCGGAATATCAAAGTTATCAGGAAGGGATTTTGCAACTTTAAGTGGTGGAGAGAAGAGGATGGTCAGCATCGCTGCTGCAATTTACCAGGATGCAGATTACATGCTTCTGGATGAACCCACATCCTTCCTGGATATAGACAGAATACACATGCTCACAAAAATAATTGGGAGGATGAAAAATGTTGGAAAGAGCATCATTTGCGTCATACATGATGTGAACTTTGCCTCATCAATAAGCGATTCCATGATGCTGCTGAAAGACGGGAAAACCATAGCCTACGGAAGAAAAGAAGATATCATGACTGTGGAAAATATGGAGAAGGCATACGATGCGGAATTCAGGTCATATTCCTCGCCGGAAGGCCTGAGATTCTATCCTGTTTTTCCTGAAGATTTGTGATTTTTATTCACAGGGTTCCAGATTGTTTTTCTTATGAGATATGGAAGATCCTCCACGCTCTTGATTTTGTAATTTTTCCTGATATAACGCCACATGGTATCACTCACACTGCATCCCAGGGATTCCAGTGTGGTTGAAATCTTTTCCCCTATGGCTATGCCCTTCCTGTCAAAATCAACAAGAATTATGACCCTCCTGGTTCTTTCTGAAACATACTGGCAGAATACAGGAAGGCTGAGTCCATTGTTTATCTTTATTATTTCCCCAGTGAATCCCAGTTCCCTCAGGGCAGAAACGTCATGCTCACCCTCCACCAGAACAGGGTTCGACATATTTTCCTTAATGGTCAGATCAAGCATCCTGATAATATATGGTTCCTTCAATTCCAGAACCTCCTGTTCCTTGCAAAATCATTCTCCGCCTTTATTATTTCCATTATGAGATCATCGATGGAAAAATACCTGACAGAAAGTATTCGGGAAGCTGTCTCGGGGCCCACTCCCCTTCCAGCAAGTGCAATAAGTGCTTCCTGTCCCCTCTCCCTGACCAGGTGTGCAGACTTGGAAAGCGCATTCTTTTCCTTTGCGCTTATCTTTCCATGGCTTATCTCTTTCATCACGTCATCCTTTTCGAATGGCGATATGGCACTGACAAGGCTGCTTCCGCAGTTCCCACACCTTATTCTTGTTATGTTCCTCACCCTGTCTGTGTGAGTCCAGAGGCATTTTGTGCACAGGAGTGTCATTTCCTCACTTAACAGCCTCTCGTGGATGGAATCTATGATTGTTTTCGTCGGCTTCAACGGTGACATCATATCAGAATAGTGGGAGAGGAAACTTTCCGATGAACTGCCGAAATTCTCTGCAGTCACAAATTCCACACTGTCAATTCCTGACATGAATGCCATGACCCTCTCAATATCCATGTAGTCATCGATCATCTTTCTTAAGGAGTCTCTGTAAACCACAGTATCCCTGTATGCTTCAATTATCTTGTCCATGTTTATCCTTGTGATGTCTGCATCTCTCCTTATGATACCGAACTTCCTGGCCTCATAGATGAAGACGCCATTGAAGAACCTTGATCTCCTTGCATTGCTTTCAACAATTGGTGCAAGGTCCATGTCCTTCAGGCTCAGGAGTATGTCCCTGAACTGTGTTGCCTTGAGCCTGTTTGATGTTCTCATGTATATATGGTATGGTGAATAGTCGCTCTCCACGCTTTCTCCAGTCATGGATGTGAGTATGGATGATATGAGGCCCGTCATGGTGAAATTTGCCTTGGTTCCCAGCAGTATCTGGATCAGGACCTCATTGCCCCTTGTCTCTATGACAATTCTGTCTGTTAAGCCCAGCCTGTTTTCATACCATTCTCCAAGGATGGATGCAGACCTTTCGTCCACATATTTTTCAATGACCCTGTGTTTCCTGTTGTACGAAACCCTTTCAGTCACATCGTATAGCACAGGTATATCCTCTCCTGTCCACTTGGGTGCGAGGGCTGCAGTCCTGAATGGTTCCACAAGTATCTTCTCACCGTCCAGCCTCACAGTCCTCCATGTTGCACCTTTTATGACGAAGTATGAGCCCGGCTCTATCTCGTTTGCCACATACCTTTCATCCAGTGTGCCCACAAATTTCCTGTTGACAATATCTATGACCCTGTAGTTCTTCTCGCTGGGGATCATGGATATATTCCCTATGAAATAGTCCAGGGAACCTGCACCTGCCATGACCTCAATCCCATCGTATCTTATCTTTCTTGAATCGCTGAGAAATTTGAGCATTTCTATGTATTCATCCATGGTGATTTCCATGAAAGGGTATGATCTGACGAGTGAACTGTAAAACTCTGCTGCATTGTATTTTCTCTTCTCATAGGCCCTCAGGATGATCTGGTTTGCAGCTGTGGAAAGTGATTTCTTTATGATTGAAACAGGTTCAAGCATCCTGTTGTTTGCCTGCTCTATTATGGCATTTGCCTCCTCAAGCTCGATGATATCACCGCACAGAATGACACCCCTTGAAACCTTACCTATCCAGTGGCCCGATCTCCCTATCCTCTGCACAAGCTTGTTGATCTGTCTTGGTGAATTGAACTGTATTACAAGGTCCGCACTTCCTATATCTATGCCGAGCTCAAGGGAAGATGTGCAAACAAGCCCCTTTATTTCACCATTCTTGAACTTCGACTCTGCCTCCTCTCTTGCCTCCCTTGAAAGTGAGCCATGATGCACCATTACGGGGAAGTCCCTGTAGAACAGTGATATTCTAAATGCGATATCCTCCGCAACACTCCGTGTATTGACAAATACAAGGGTGCCATGGTATTTCTCGATGAAATCATGAATCTTCACTATGGCCCCTGCGTAGGAACTGTCTGTCCCCATTTTTGCGGCTACATCTTCCGTGGATTTCTCCGGTATGACCAGATAAAATTCCATTGCCTTCACAAGGTTTGTTTTTATTATGGAAACTTCCCCTGTAGGGTTAAGAAACATTGCAAGTTCTTTGGGATTCCCCACAGTGGCAGACAGCCCTATTCTCTGGTAATCACCTGCCAGTTCCCTGAGCCTCTCCAGAGTAACTGCCAGTTGAGTGCCTCTTTCATTCTGGGCCAGTTCATGAATTTCATCCACAATGACATACTTCAAATTCTTCAGCGATTCTCTTATTTTCTTTGAGACAAGCAGTATCTGTACAGATTCAGGTGTGGTGATCAGGATATTTGCGGGCCTGTCCCTGATGGCATTTCTCTCATGCTGCGATATGTCACTGTGCCTCACCTGAACATTTATGCCAAGCAATGAACCGTATTTACGCAGCCTGCCAAGCATGTCCCTGTTCAATGCCCTGAGTGGTGTAATGAAAAGACATGTAATAGGAGCAGGTGATTCCCTTACTATCATATCCATGATTGGAAAAATAGCTGCTTCTGTTTTGCCGCTCCCGGTTGGTGATATTAGAATGGCATCCTTACCTCCAGAAATAACAGGGATGAAGTTTTCCTGCGCTTCGGTAAATTCGGAGAAACCTATTTTTTTAAGAAAATTAAGAAATTCATTAGAAAAAATATTTTTACTTTCCATTTTTATCCTGTTGTTTATGCATCTTCGTCATCGACATCATCATCTTCATCATAATCGTCTTTTCTTGAAAAGTTTACCGTACGATCACCCCAATAACTATAAAATTAAGGGGTATAAAATGTTTTTTCCTCATTTTTCTCTAATTATCGAATCATCATTCACCATGATTTCCTGTTTGCCATTGTTCAGTTGGTATTTTCCCCTGAAATATCTTGAAAAATAACACAATGTGATTGACGGTCATGAAAGTTAGAAAAATGAATATGCTTTCATGCAATTCTCCATAATAACCCATGGAAAATGAAAAAAAGAAAGGGTATTCTGGCTCAAAGCTGCTGTTTGACGTTCTCATAATCGTTGCGATTGCAGTTACAATGCGTGCAACCAATAACATGGTTGTAACTACAGTGCCAGCTCTTGCCAGATATGATCTGAATTTTTCAAGCTTTGAAGTTGGTATAATTTCTGCAATGGCAAGCGTTGCCACATTTGTGTCCACCACCATCATAAATGTAAGGTTCAACAACAGGACAAGAAGGCCATTTTTCCTTTTATCCACCGTGATGTCCGGGATAATCATGCTTGGATTCTATTTCTCGAACTCCATCACAATCTGGATCGCTGTAATTCTCTCAGGAATGACCGTCGGAATCATCTTTCCGAATACCATAACCTATGCCATGTCACGCGGAGAGGGAACAAGCAGGGAGCGTATTCTCTCACTCTATTCTGTAAGCCTGAGCCTTGGCCTTATAATAGGGCCTTCCGTTGAAGCGTATGCACTTAATTTTGTAAGCTACAGGTTCATATTCATACTGTTCATCCCGATCCTGCTCGTGGGAATCTTCTTCTCGTTCTTCGTAAAATTTCCTGATCTCGGGACAAGACCTGCAGTTTCAAGTTCCATGAGAAATCCAGGATTCATTGCTTCTATCCTGAACATAACCATTTATAACCTCGCATTTGCAGCCATAACAACTTTCGTAGTGATCTATGCAAGGGATAGCCTGAAAATATCAAATTCCCTTGCTTTCACCCTTTTCATATTCTTCTTTGCTGTTTCATTCAGTACAAGAGTCTACATGTCCATCAGGCCATTCAGATTCCTGAAAATGCCCATAATGATCTCAACCATTATTACAGCAGGAGCCCTTTTTTCAATACCATTTACACATAATTTCTACCTTCTTGCCATTGCAATGGCACTTCTCGGAATACCTCATGGCACCATATTTCCTCTTTCCACCATAATGATCTCAAGAGGCTCCAGACCTGAAGAGAGAAGTACAATCAATTCATACTTTCTTGCATACAACAACCTTCTGTTCATCACCGTTCCCGTGGTATTCGGATTCATATCAGAGTATATTGGTTACGGATACAGTTTCATGCTGATGGGCCTGCCAACAATAGCTTCATACGTCATACTCATGAAGAAATTCGGAAACAACAGGATGATATTCTACAGATAGAATCAACTTTCCATTATTATTCTGGTTCTTTCCACGAAATCTGAAGGAATCACCGGCGGAGAATTCATGACATTTCCTTTCAGTGCTTCACTTCCAGTTATTTCTTCCACCTCGTGAAGAACGTCATCATCCATGTAAAATATTACAGGTGTGGGGCCCGTGTCAGCAGTGACAAACAATTCATTCTTGTATTTCCTGCCGAGTTCCATGATTTTTGTGAACCTCCTGTCCAGTACCACTGTACCCATGCTGGTAAGAAGTGCATGCATCTGAAGCATGTCCTCCTGTGATCTTTTTATCATGAACATTGGATCGAAATTACCCCGGATATGACGGATCATGAGCCCAAATTTCAATCTTGCCCATTTATCATAGAACGGGGATGAAGCAGCGGTCCCATGGGCATCCTCAGTTTTCAATGGATTTTCTGTGGGAAAACAAGCAATCTTCATTCCTCCCAGCTCATCCCTGACCCTGATCGCGTGATTCCTGCTTTCAGGGATGCGAGGGTATGACATCCATAAACTTATTCCTCCGGCAGCAGATCTCGTTCCTGAGCCGGAAACATATCTTGCCCATCTCGATATGAATTGTGGAGTTGGGCTGGCAAAAAAAAGATTGCACAGGGCGGATGATACTGCACATGCAACAGCTGCAGATTCTCCAAGTCCCTTGGCGTTCCTGTACCTCTTCCGCCTCTCTATATTGAATGTGAGCCTCTCCCCTATCCCGTAGGTTTTCCTGAATATATCCAGGGCCCTGCCTGCCCTTGCACTGTATGAACTATCTTCAACCCCATCCAAGATAACCCTGTCCTTATGAGATATCCACGCACCGCAGAGTGCCTGTGAAAAGTCTGTAGTTGCAGAAATTGAAGGAAAATTGGCCACCTTCCTGTCACTATCATAATAGCCCAGGAATTTTTCCAGTCCTGTGATGGGATAGCCGGAACCGAACGCAAATTCCTTCATGCGGAATTCTGGCGTCCTGAGGGAAAAATCCAGTCCGCTTTCCTTCATCTCTTTTCTCAATGATGCTGAAAGTGATGCATATTTTGCCATTCATATCATTCCTTCCCTTGCAAACTGCAGAAGCTCCTTCCTTGTTTCTGCATAATCAGAATTATTGAATTTTCTCAGGTGATTCTCATCAGATGCTTTGATTGAATAGTCCATGATTTTCCTGTAATTTATTATATTTCCAGAAAGCCTTGTTCCGGGAGAATTGAAATGCGTGAATTCCTGCCTCTGATTAAGCCTTTCCACATGGAGATTCATGTCTTCGATGTACAGATATGCGCTGCATATTTTATCCATTATATCCCTGAAATGATCCGGTATGAAATAGAGCGTTTCCACAATCATGGGCTCACCGTTGTCAATGGCCCTCTCCATGATCCTGTGTGTTGCAAGATTTACCTTTTTGCCCTGTTCAATGAATCCTCTGATC
The DNA here is from genome assembly GCA_021816965.1 of Thermoplasmata archaeon. GTDB lineage: Archaea > Thermoplasmatota > Thermoplasmata > Thermoplasmatales > Thermoplasmataceae > Cuniculiplasma. The sequence continues at coordinate 34,135 of JAKAWU010000007.1, forward strand.
AAATTTTCATCTGTATTCTCACCGGACAGTTTCCATGAGTCGTACACACTAAGATTTATCACATCATCTTTCGGAAAGAATGGCCTCAGGCTCTCCCTTATGTAATCACCCGAGAGAACTATATTAATTCCCAGTTCCCTTGCAATGTATCCTGAAATACTCGTCTTTCCAACTCCTGGAACGCCGCCTATGAGAAGTACGTATGATTTGCTCATATATGATCACCCATAAGTTCCATAATATCCCTTGTATCTATGACATAGCTGAAACGGGACATCATTTCCAAAGCGTTGAAATGCCTCATTTCCCATGGGCTGGATACGCCATCTGAAAGCACTATAGGCAGGAAACCACGATCTGCTGCGATCATAACGTTATACATGATATCTATCTCGGTATTGAACCCGGTGAATATTATATTTTCCCTGAATCCCTGCATATCTTCATCCATGGAATCGAACAGAGACATGGTTCCGCACTTTATTTGTGGATTCCTGCTCATGTTCCTGAATTCCCTCTCAAATTCCATTTCCATTTCTGTGGCCCCCCTTCTGGAATGTATCTTTCTCCTGTTTTCCATATACACCCTGAACTCTTCACTTTTTCCACTGTAAATTGACTCTGGGAGTATGAAACTTATTGGCTTCACAGGAATTTTTTTCATGAGATCCTGCATATAATGGAATGCAGTGATAAATTCCATCTTGGAGAAACAGGATTCAAACCTGTCAGGAGTGCAGTTGATCTCAATAAATGTGAAATTTCCTTCTGAAATGATATTTGCAACCTCTTTTCCCAGAACCATAAGAGTGTATACTACCGCGGCATTAAAAAATTGCCTGAAGAAATAGGATTGGGACCTATTTCTGGACTTTGTCTGCCTGTGCAATACTGTTTGCTGACTTGTTCCTCAATTTGATGTACACATATATGAGCACAAGGAATGCCAGTGCAAGAGCGGCATATGTGTAATCATTGAACAGGGCAAGTATGTTCTGCCAGTTGCTTCCAAGGATGAATCCAAGATATATGAGCATGGAATCCCAGAGCACAGCGCCCAAAAAGGTAAGGATGAAAAATTTCCAGAAATTCATCCTTGCAAGTCCTGCAGGTATGGATATGAATGTCCTGAAAACAGGCACGAGCCTTGTAAGGAATACAGAGGCTGCACCATACTTCTCAAACCATTTCTCTGTTTTTGACAGGGCCCTCTCGTCAAGCTTTATGTATTTTCCAAGCCTCAATACTGCAGGCCTTCCACCATAGTAGCCTATGGCATAGGCTGTAGCTGCTCCCACGGCATTTCCAAGGCTGCCTGCAATCAGTGCGAGCAGATATGCCGGTATTCCTGCATAAACAGGAAGCTGGTTCGTCAGTGCAAGATATCCTGAAAAAGCCATTATGACTTCAGATGGCACGGGAAGAAGCAATCCTTCCAGAAACATCAGGAAAAATATTCCGGGATAGTTGAAATCCCGGATTATCATAATGGTCAGGTTTACCACGTACTCTATCAATGATGTGATTACAGATGTCATTCAATGTTCCTCTTCAGTTTTCTTTAAGTTTTTTTCGAACAGTCCTATAATGTCTTCAGAAGTCATCCTGAACTGCCTTGTTACAAGTTTTCCCTCAAGCAGCATGAGTTGCGAAAGTTCATCTGGATACCCTTCTGCATAAACAATCTCCCTGATCATGGAATTCATTATCATCTTTGCGCAGACCACGCAGGGATGTGTTGTGGTATAAATGATAGAATCCCTTATGCTTATTCCATGGACTGCAGCCTGTATGATGGCGTTCTGTTCAGCATGCAATCCCCGGCAAAGTTCATGCCTTTCACCGGATGGCACATGCATGTCGACTCTGATGCAACTAACAACGTCACAGTGAACGGAACCGGAAGGAGGTCCATTATAACCCGTTGCAAGCACATGCTTGTCCCTGACAATGACTGCACCCACTCCCCTGCGAACACAGTTCGACCTCAGGGCAGCGAAATGGGCCATGCCCATAAAATACTGGTCCCATGTTGGCTGGCGCTGTTCTGCCACTGAGTATCAATCCACGTCCATGGTGCTTGGTTTCTCGCTCTTCCTCTTTCCAGGTTCGTCCAGTTCAGTAAACCTGCCGGATAACTTTTCCAGCACTTTTGGAAGTGTGGTGTATTCCATGTCCTCTTCCGGAAGCCTGTGTGGCTCGAAGGGGCCC
>JAKAWU010000050.1 GCA_021816965.1 Thermoplasmata archaeon
ATTCATAACGTATTTCCTGTACTCCTCTTCTGTTGGAAGATGACCATACAGAAGAAGGAAGGAAACCTCTTCATAATTGCTCTGTTCTGCCAGTGTTTTTATGTCATAGCCCCTGTATGAGAGCATTCCAGCTTGGCCATCAACATAACCAATTTTTGTGCTTGCTGCAATAACTCCTTCAAGTCCTCTGTGCACTTCTGGATTATTTGTTACATTCTCCATTTCTATTCATCTCATTACCGTATGCCAAATTCTTAGATAAAGGTTAAAGAGAATCATGTATCATTTGCAGAGGGCAGAATTTAGCGTTTATTTTCATTGAATAACTCTAATTCGACATCTTCCTTTTCAATTCTGAAAACATCATGAAAGAACAATTTCCAGGTGAATTTTCATCAAAATATCCACTGTTAGAAAGTGAAACAGCAGGATGGGTTCTCGAAATATGCTATTGACATCTGCACAAGGACCCTGGCCCTTGTCAGTATTGCAGAGATTTCTGTGTCTGCTCCCCTGCTGGAAACTGTCAGAAGTCTTCCATCTGCAAGTAATAGCCATGTTCCATTGCACTGAGGAAACAACGCAAAAAGCTTGAAATTTTTCTGGCTGTCATCGGACAGTTTTTTCAGTGCTTCCTGAGGCAGGGCCAATTTTATATCCACTCCTCTCAACCTTGCTTCAAGGAGCTGTTCACGGATGGTGAGGAATCTTGCAAAGTCAGGCATTATAGTCATTATCTGGTGTTTTGAGGAGGATATCATTTCCTTCATTTTGGATTGTATGTTTATGGCCCCTTTCACAACATACGCTATCTCAATACCGTTATCTGTCGATAGATTCTCATTTATCCTGATCCATATTTCCTGAAGTTGATCCTCTACACTTTCGCTAATGGTGATCTCATTTTCGAATCTGTCCTTTAGCAAAGATTTCACTTCTGTCATCAGTGCGGAAGGTGGACTTGCCCTGTACGTTTTTGGTACGCCATACTGCACTTCGATCATGTTCAGTTTCCCTGCATTCTCTATGGCTCCATAAATCTTGGAATCAGGGATTCCTGTTATTTCACAGAGCTTTGATGCAGAGATACCCGGTTCAAGAATCAATGCAAGATAAATCTTCCCTTCATTCAGGGGAATACCTACATTCATCATCTTAGGGAGGATATCTTTTACCATCTTCTGATAACTGACAGTTTCGGTTTCATCGGTTGTTTTCACATTCACTACCTTCTACTTATAGTTCAAGTAAGAAAAATCTAATATATATACTTACTACTATCTCAAGTAAGTGGTAAAATGAGAGAAAACATGAAGGAAGAAGTTGTAAAGAGATATTCGGAGAGAATCTCAAGAAACACCAGAAATAGTGAAAGTCTATCATGCTGCTACACAGACTTCGTTCTGACCGGAGAGAGCAAAGTTTCTGAAAATGGATGCTGTAAAGGTTCATCAAGCTCAGACAGGTTCAATAAGGAGATGCAGGATAAATTGGGAAACATTGACAAACAATCCTTTGGATGCGGAAACCCGGTTGGACTCTCTTCTATCATGGAATCTGATATTGTGGTTGATCTTGGTTCAGGTGCGGGGCTTGACTGCATCAGGGCAGCATCCAGCGTGGGAGCAAAGGGAAAGGTGGTGGGTGTGGATCTATCTGATGAGATGATTGCAAGGGCAAGGCAGAATGCAAAGACGATGCAGGTGGATGACAGGGTTTCTTTTGTTAAGGGTGATATCGAAAATATTCCACTGCAGGATAACTATGCAAGCCTTGTGATCAGTAATTGTGTTATTGCACTGGCTCCTGACAAAAAGAAAGTGTTCAGTGAGGTGTACAGAGTACTGAAACCGGGTGGAAGATTCGTGATCTCCGATATTGTGAGCGCAGGCGCAATTCCCATGGAAATGAGAGACGATATGGAATTGTTTTCCAGCTGTGTATCAGGTGCATCACAGGTGGACGAGTATTTTGCCATCATCAGGAATGCGGGATTTACTAAAATTGAAGAGCTGGACAGGAAAAGTTATGGGAATCTGGATCAGGATAGAAAACGCATAGAAATGTTCAGCATAACAGTGAGAGGGTACAAATGATGTCCTTTCATGATAAAAATTGATAGAACACTGAATTTATCAATGATTTCCAAGATTTTCCTGCAATATTCATGTGTACAGGATGAAGGATTCTTGTCTATTGCACAATATTTAAATACCGATATCGGTTATCCGATACGATAAAGGTGGTAGACATGATGAATATGTTTGGAGGAAAAAGAAAAGATCTCAGGACATGGATTCTGTTCATACTGAATTCAGGTCCTAAGAATGGAGCAGAACTCATGGACAGCATGGAGAGGCAGACAATGGGTGTATGGAGACCTTCACCAGGTTCCATTTATCCGATGCTTGAAAACATGGTGAATGAGGGACTCATAAAAAAGAATGAGAATGGGAAATACGAGCCAATCCCTGAGAACAACTGGTTCAAGACAGGAATATTCGGCCATCATGGTTCCAGCCCCAGAAACTTCAGCGAAGCAGTCAGCGAGATAGATGGAATTGTGACATTCATGGAGGAACTGAAGTCCAACGGGTCGAAGCAGGCTGGAGAACATTCTGAAAAACTGAAGGAACTTGCAAAGAGGATAACAAAACTGACCTCAGATGAACGCCGATCTGATCCATGAGGGTAATTCATCTCTAAAATCCGAAAGATCAGCATTTTTTGCACTTATCTTTCCATCTTTTACCTCAAATTGAATATTCCTTAATTTTTTTCTCTTGCGAAAATGATTCTGAATCAGATCAAGTGGTATTGTTTTACCAAGGTATTCTACAATTCCATCAATTTCAACTACATCAGTCTGGACAGTATCTCCCGGAATGTTTTCTGGTCTGATATTCTCGCTTGCAGGTATTGATCTTGAGCCCTTCCTCCTCTGAAGCATATACTGTGGGCTCACATCCCTGTCCACACAGAGCATCGTGAATATGGAACTTCTCCTTATTTCTGGTATTTTTTCGTATCCATCTGGAGAATGCCATGTCTCGATCATGTGGGATATTTTCTCTCCATAACTCTTTCCTATTAGTTCCCAAATGTAGGATGAATAGGTTCTGATATTAAACACCGCAGGGTCTGTTCTGCAGTAGAATTTCATCATTTTCTCCAGATCATTTCCGATTCTTGCAGGTATGCAATTATGCCCCCTGAAGGCGGGATAGAGTATGGAAAGAAGTACCTCCGCAGGTGAAACAGGATCATATGTCTGGAAGAATGGTAGATTCCTTCTGTCAGGTAGAAGCTCCACCGTCCTTCCAAGAGAATCCAGTATGGAATTAATTGTATAATCAGTGATCACAAAAGAGCCATCCTTATTCCATGTGATTCCCCCAATTCCCATATCCGTGAATGGATCCATGTCAGGCTCGATGTAACTCCCACCATAGCACATCTCCTCCATTGCGAATTTCCGCTTCCTTGAAGTGGCATGGATTCTAACTTCCTCAGGCGGTTTTGTAGAATTTGAAAGAAAGTCATTCACTCCGGCACTGATGTGGAATTTTCCGGATTTTATTTCCTGATCAATGCTGTCATACACATCCCCAAATGAGACCACACCCCTTATGTTTCCATTTTTGAGCAGTTCTATAACTGCTTCAGGAGGGAGTTCTATGCTCAAAGGAACAGGTATCATCCCCAGAAGCCACAGTGAAAAATATGTGATGTACATATGAGCAGAAAGAGGTAGAATAACCAGAACCCTGTCCCCTCTCTTTGCTGGAAAACGTTTTTTTATTGAATCAGCCATGGACAATGACATTTTCAATACTTCACTGTAACTCAACACATTTTTTCCATAAGAGATAAAGGGATAACTCCCATCCACTCCGGATACGGAAGTTATGAATTCTCCCAGTGTTTTCTGTTTTTCCATCATGAATGATCCCTACAGGTTTCCTGTTCCATGGGCAAAGGCGTAATATTTCCTCATCATGGGATTCAGGTTTGCAATCAAATCATCTATGCCAAACCAGTAAGATGAATATTTTTCCATGTCCTCTCCGTTCTTCTTGCATATGAAGGATGCAAGGACTGCAGACCTGAAAGGACTCACACCTCTTGATATGAATCCTCCTGTGAGTCCAGCCAGAAGATCTCCTGTCCCTCCCATGGCCATCCTGGGGCTCCCCCCATGGCTCAGGATTGTTTTTTCTCCTGTCGTGATAATATCGGTGGGGCCTTTCAGGAGTATGACGCAGTTCCTGTCGAGAGCAAATTTCTCGGCATTCTCCCTGTTTGGCTCCATTCCAGTGAGTAGCTTGAATTCCGCGGAATGTGGTGTGAACACCATTCCATTTCTGATCTCTATTTCATTCTCTCCTGCCATCCTGATTGCCTCTGCATCCAGTACCATATTTAATCCAGATTTCGCCACTGTGTTCATGACTTCCCTTGACAGCGCACTGTATCCCATTCCGGGCCCCACTACGGCTCCGGTGGCATTTTCCAGCAAACCTGTCATGATGCTTTTGCTGTATGTGTGGATGATCTGTTCATAGAGAGATGCTGAGAATGTGGTATATTTGTTTTCCGGAACAACAACATTCACAAGATCAGGAAGTGCAGCCATTGCTGCTCTGGATGCTATTATTCCTGAACCATGATAGGCCCACCCTGCAATCATGATAAGCCTTCCATTCATGCCCTTGTGTGTATCTTTTTCATATTCAGGGAAGAAAGCGATCTCGCCTGCACCAGCATTCTCTATGAGTTCCTTTTCAATTCCAATACCCTTGATCACTATCTCGCCTGAGTTTTCAGGTTTCATCCCCTCTTTGGAATCTGTGAAGGTAACAGTCATTTTTGGAATGATTTGCAAAGTGTTTCCGAACCCTGTTGGAATATCCACAGATATTATGGGTTTCCCGCTCTTGTTGATGATCTCCACAGTAGAAGCATAATCCCCTGAAAGTTTCCCCTTAGCTCCTGTTCCCAGAAGGCTGTCCACAATGATTTCAGACCATTTTATGTGTTCCTGAATAACATTTTTTGAAGGATTTTTGATTATTGATGCATTCTTTATCTCGCTCATTGCCCTCTCCGGCATGTCTCCAACCTTTGCCTTTCCACCTGTGAGGAGAACAATTCTCACCCTGTTCTCAACTCCGAGAAGTGCTGCGGCAATGAATCCGTCACCTCCATTGTTTCCGGGGCCACAGATAAAAAGGATGTTTCTTCCTCCACCATAAAAATCTTTTATGGTTTCATAAACGGCTTTTCCCGCATTCTTCATGAGAGGGTAAAGATCACCATAGGTTTCCAGATAATTTATGTCCAAACGTTTGCTCTCATCAAGTTCTATCATTACAGAATGTAAGGCAATTACATAGAAAAATCTTTATGCTGACTTTCATGGTCTAATTTATGGAAGATCATATTCAGGAAAATCTCCAGAGGCTGAAAAAAGAAAACATAAAATTTCTTCACATGCAGTTTACTGATATTCAAGGGATTGTGAAAACATTAACCCTTCCCGAAAACAGGTTTGAGGATGCATTAACTGAGGGTGTGGTTTTCGATGGAAGCTCAGTTGCAGGATATGCACAGATTGAAGAGTCCGATATGAGGGCGGTGCCTGATCTTTCAACATTCACAGTATCTCCATATTCAACGGGAGGCAATGCAGCGAGGTATATCTGCAATATTTTCAACAGTGATGGAACAAGATTTGAAGGAGATCCAAGATATGTGCTCGAAAAGAATCTCAAGCAGCTGTGGGAAGACGGCAAGGATCTGAACGTGGGACCGGAATTCGAGTTCTTCCTGTTCAGGAAGGATGAGCATGGAAACGTAGTGAATGAGCCCGGAGATCATGCAGGTTATTTTGATCATACGCCAAACGACACATCTGCCAAGATACGTCAGGAAATCCTCTTGAATCTTGGTGCTCTCGGATACGAGCCCGAGGCCGCACATCATGAGGTTGCATTTGGCCAGCATGAGATTGATCTCAGGTACACAACTGCTCTCCTGATGGCAGACAGAATTACAGTTCTGAAGAGTGTCATAAAAAATGCTGCTGAGAACCATGGATTCTTTGCATCCTTCATGCCCAAGCCCATCAATGGAGTGAATGGCTCGGGGATGCACATACACCAGAGCATAATGACAAAGGACAGAAAAACGAACACATTCTATGACGAGAAAGATAAATACGGTCTCAGCAAGACCGCAAAGCAGTACACTGCAGGCATATTGAAATACGTGCAGGACGGTTCTGCAATACTTGCATCATGGGTCAATTCATACAAGAGGCTCATCCCCGGATATGAGGCCCCTGTGTACATATCGTGGGCAAACAGGAACAGGACTGCACTCATAAGAGTGCCTGCCGGAAAGGGCATGAGAAAGAGGATCGAGTTGAGATGCCCGGACCCTGCAGGAAATCCATATCTGCAGTTTGCAACCGTGGTTGGTCTTGGAATGAGGGGAATAAAGGAGAATCTTGAACTTCCTGATCCTGTGGAGAAGAATATATTCCACATGTCAGATGGGGAGATGTCCCGTGCTGGAATAAAATCCATGCCAGGCAGTCTCGGGGAAGCGCTCCAGAATCTATCCCAGAGCAAGATCATGAAGGAGATACTCGGAGATCATGTGTATAACAACTTCCTGACTGTCAAGCAGAGGGAATGGGATGAATTCCGCTGCTATGTGACTGAATGGGAACTGAAAAGATACCTGAACATCCTTTGAACTGAGTTTTTCTCATCAGTTCAAGGTAGCCAATATCAAGAGAAGAACCTGATCGATGGC
>JAKAWU010000008.1 GCA_021816965.1 Thermoplasmata archaeon
TTCAGGACTGGGAAGACGCCAAAACTCCGTAATAGGTTCATGCAAAACCGCCCCGACCGTGAGGAATGAAGGCGAAAACGGAGCAAAAGTGAGAACCCCACATGCTTTAGCTGTGGGAGTATGTCAGACAACAGGTATACTTCAAATATCTATTACGGTCTTTAATTTTCTATATAAATCTGAGATTTTTCATTCATTGCGATTTTGAGCATATTCACCTTCTTGAAGAGAAGAAGAACATACTCAAAAGTTTGATTAATAGAAGGTACAATAGAGAGCGGGCCCACCGGGATTCGAACCCGGGTCGTTGGCTTCGAAGGCCATCAGGATATCCTGGCTACCCCATGGGCCCTTCATAATAATCTCAAACAAGCCTGATAAGTTTTCACTTCTTGTCAATATTTCCGTCCAGTGCCCCGGAAAGAACTGAAAGGTCTCTAATTCTATCGGCCCTTTTTTCCTGCAAAGTATTGCTGATAATGTAATATAATGGGAGATCGCTATATCTTTCTATCTGTTTTACATCTTTCTTGTATTTTTCAGGTTTAAGACCAGTTAAAGAATAATAAGTTACCGCGCCCAGAGAATAAATATCAGAATCAATGTAAACAGTTCCCTCATTAAGCTGTTCAGGGGCAGAGAAGTTTTCTGTCCCTATCCTGCTGCCCTTTAACTTTACAGAATCCATTTCTTCCGGTATCCTGATCGATGTGCTGAAATCAATTATTTTTGGAATATTGTCTGAAATTATGATGTTCAGGTGACTGATATCTCTGTGCACCACTCTTCTGGTTCTCAGATACTGCAGTGCAGAAATCACACCTTTGCATACATTTGTTGCAAACTCATAGCTGTAATCTATGTCTTCAATATGTTCCTTTAAGCTGATACCGTATATTTTCTCCATTACGAGAAATGGCTTTGATCCATTTTTTCCAGTATCTACATATTTAACCACATTTGGATGAATGAGTAATTTAAGGTTTTCAATTTCACTGATAACCTGATTATTCATGGGATCATTGCGGCCTGCAGAAAATTTTTTAGGAACCTTGATAAGAACTTCATTTCCATGGGAATCCAATGCTTCAAAAATATCCCCCATTCCTCCGCTGGCAAAAAAACCTTTTACTTCATAATTGTCTTTCTGACCAACGAAAACTTCCACTCCATTTTCCATTCCAAGCCAGATTACTTTCAGATAGATGTTATTATCGGTCAAAACCATGTTTCATGCATTCTTATATATCTTATCAACATCTATGTGTAGATGATGCCTAACGGGATTCCAGAGAATTCAGAAGTTATAAATTTTGAAATTGAAGATGAACCAAAATGGATAAAGGTCAAACTCGAAGATGGATCTGTAATTCAGGTAAAAATGGAGATAGTGGGGATTATGAGAGCCGGAAATGATCCAAACACGGGATTGCCTATTTACATGCTTCAGGCACAGAACATCATAAGATTGAATCAGGTTCCCAAAGACCTCATCAAAAGGGGGATTGTGGAAAAATCCAAAGGTTCAGATGGAGCACTCTACAGATAAGGGACTGAATAAGCCCGATGATAAGGATATTCAAATTTTGAATATTCTCAAGAAGAACTCTAGACTTACAAATACAGAGATAGCTCGTATGTTGAATTTTTCTGAAGGAACAGTACGTAAACGGATCAATAAGCTCTTGGAAACAGGAACCATAAGAAGATTCACAATTGAACTTGGCAGAAGTTATAAAGAAGCAATAATACTGATAAAATACAAGCATTCAGAAAAATTAACGGTGCTTTCGCAATTGAATGAGATTCCGGGCAACACTTATGAAATTTCTGGGAAAAATGATCTTGCAATGTTTGTGGAATTTTACAATCTTGAATATCTCAACGATATTGTGGATAGAATAAGGTCTCTCGAATATGTTATGGATACAGAGACATTGATACGCCTTAAATAATCATATCGAATAGATATAATTAAATAGTGTTGTTAAATTGTTACCCTAAGTGATTGCAATGGCAGAAGAAAGCATTGTGTACGTAGGAAAAAAACCAACCATGAACTATGTGTTAGCTATAGTGACACAATTCAACAGCAATGTTGATAAAATAACAATTAAAGCAAGGGGGAAATCTATAAGCAAAGCAGTGGACATTGCAGAGATAACAAAGAACAGGTTCATGCCAAATGCAAAATATGCCAATATCAAAATAGAAACCGAAAAGGTTGAGGGAGAAAGAGGAATATCCAACGTATCCTCCATTGAAATAACAATGAAGAAAGAGTAGTTCATTGTATTATTTCTTTTTGTAAAACTTAAATTGGAATAAGCAATATCTCTTCGTTGATAAGATGAGTGATACTCTTAATATTTCTATTGATCTGAGCGGAAAGCTTTCCATGATTAATAGAAGGATTGAAGAAGTTCTTGTTACAGACAACACAGATCTAACTGAAATGTCACTCTATAATATTAAAGGGGGAGGGAAGAGGCTTCGTCCCCTCATTGTTTTACTCGCATTCGAAATGAATACAGATCGGGACATCTCGAATGCACTGGATCTTGCAGTGGCCTATGAACTTATGCACTCTGCAAGTCTCATTCATGATGATATAATTGATGAATCTGAGGAAAGGAGAGGACAACCTTCCTTGCACAAGAAGTACAATGTTCAAGATGCAATTGTTACAGGAGACTTTCTTTTCTCAGTAGCTTATAGACTTGGCGCTAAATATGGAAGGGAAGTTTCGGATACCGTAGCTCTTGCTGCAAGGAAACTGGCTGAAGGTCAGATCACGGAATCAAAGAATCTTGGGAATCTGAGCATAACAGAATCCATATACATGAACATCATCAGCAATAAAACTGCATATTTCTTTGGTGCAGGGGCAAGATCTGCGACAATCGCTGCCGAAGCTGACATGGAAACACAGAAAAACATGTTCAAGTTTGCTTATAACATTGGAATGGCTTTTCAGATAACTGATGACATTCTTGATATTGTTGGGAAGGAGGAAGTAATAGGAAAGCCCACATTCATGGATTTCAAGCACAGTGCATTGACTCTTCCAATGATATATGCACTCAAGAATACCCAATCACCTGAGACTGTAAATCTCAAGAATGTAATAAGGGGGGACAGGATGGACAAAGAAAGCATCAACGCAGCAAAGAACTACCTGTTAACCTGTGGCGCAGTGGATAAGGCACTGGAACTGGCAAAACATTACATAGATGAAGGGATTGAAGCTATGAGATATGCCAGAAACTCCCCAAATCTTCAGACCTTATTTGAGATTGCATACAGCATCATAAGCAGGATAAGGATTTAGAAATGAAGTATCTCATTTCTTTGAGAAATATAGATCTTCAAGTGACGGATTTTCAACCTTGAATGAAGAGACACTGTATCCGCTTTTAACAAGGGCAGTGTTTATATCTTCAGGTTTGACCTTTTTGTCAGGTGAAATTGATATTTCATACTGGTTTCCAATCTTCCTGATTCCTCCATATTCTTCCATAAGAGTCAGAATCTCATCATTAGGATTGGAAACTGAAAATAAGATCTTTTTCTTTCCAATTTTGTCAAGTGATGATATTTCTAATTGATCCGAGATTCTCCCATTCTTTATGAAAATGATTTCATCTACTACACTCTCAAGTTCCTTAAGAATGTGGGATGAGATAATTATGGTCTTCCCTTTGCTTCTTTCATATGTGATAAGTTCATTCAACATTCTCATTCCGTCAGGATCGAAACCATTGTATGGTTCATCCATTAAAATATTACCTGGATCAGTCATCATGCACATTGCCAGCATAGCCCTACGCTTCTGACCAAGGGAAAGCCTTCTTAAGGATGCGTCATGAAGTTTTTCACCAAGTCCAAATCTTGTCATGAGCATTCCCGCTTTCTCAACAGATTCATCCTCACCCATCCCTCTTGTTTGACCATAGAATGAAATCTGCTGTAATATAGAACGATCTATATTTAATATAACTCCGTCAGGCATCAATCCAACATTCATCAGTGCTTCAGTTCTCTCTCTAGTGCTATCATAACCATTAATTGATACTGAACCTGAATTTTGCCTAAAAATACCCGTTATGGTCTTGATAAGAGTAGTTTTTCCTGCGCCATTTTCCCCCACAAGCCCATAAATTTTTCCGTCTTTCAGTTCAACAGAAATATTATGGATGCCATTGTCTTTCCCGCCGTAGGTCTTTGTGAGTTTCTCTAACTCAATCATAGAGATATATTAAAAATTCATTTAATATATTTCGCTTTTCAAGTCCTTTAGGAGATCCTCAGGGATCATTGCAGTTTCACTGTAAATCTTATGTTTAGTCACGAGAAACGCATTTCTGGTTTTTTTCAGAATTTCTGCATCTTCCCTCGTGAAATAAATTCGAAGGTATTGCAGTGTAGATTCCAGAGTCTCAGTGGATCTTCCTTCCTCAGGTATTGCATTGATCTCATGATCACCCATTACAAGGTAAACAGACCTCTCTATTCCAGAAAGTTTCGGCATTTCCATAAGGAGTTCCTTTTCATTACTGATCTCAATGAACATTGAAATACTCAGAAAGTTCTCCTGTGGAAGAAGTGAATTGTATGTATTGATCAGATGATCTAGTTCCTCCGGGTTTGTAACGTTCTCCACGAGGATCATCTCATTGATCTGATTCAATACTGTATCTCTGTTCTCAAAGAGATAACTGAAGGTTTTTGTGGAAATTCTTCTTCTCTTTTTGATTGAGATTATCCTTTTCCTTTCCTGATCAACTATTTTCAAAAATTCCTGAGGAGAAAAGACATCCCCTCTTTCTATAAAGCTCATATTCTCCCTTCACTGATGTTTTAACTGTGCCAGGGTATTCTCGTATTTTGTTGCGTGTGATTTTTCTGCCTTTGAAAGCACCTCAAACCAGTGAGCAATATCATCGTATCCTTCGGTTCTAGCATCCTTTGCAAATCCGGGATACATCTGGCTGTACTCATATGTTTCTCCTGCAATGGCTGATTTCAGGTTCTGTTCGGTTGATCCTATAGGTTCTCCTGTAACAGGGTCTCCAACAGATGCAAGATACTTAAGGTGGCCAAATGCATGTGCAGTTTCACCGTCTGCTGTGGACCTGAAGACCTGGGCTATCTCCTGAAATCCCTCCTCATCTGCTTTAAGGGCAAAATATAGGTACCTTCTGTTTGCCTGGCTTTCTCCTGCGAATCCTGCCTTCAGATTCTCAACTGTTTTAGAATTCTTAAATTCCATTTTTACACCATATCCATTATCATTTCTATCTATATTTAATTTATGTTAGTTTATTATCTTTTCATTTTTAATATCAATAAATAATTATTCTAACATACCTTTTCCTGATAGAATAGAATAGATCCCCACATATTCTGGTACCACAGTATCCTTATCTATGGTGAAATTTTTCTTTAACATTCTTATTGTAAATGGTGTTTTTGATGACACCTTCAGTTCACCTTCTAAAAAGATCTTTGGTATGGCTTCATTCAATGGTTCAAAAGAATGAAGATCTTCGATTTTCACTCTTTTAACCTGCAATCCAGTTTTACCATGCAAACTATTTGTGAATCTTATGAGCCTGTGAACATCTGTTGTTACAGGTTCATCTATCTCACACGATAATTCTTCCCTCATGTTGTTTATTATCCTATCAAGAAGTTCTAGTTCATCCTTCAGCAGAAATGCATATTTTTCTGGCCCCGGAATTACTTTTTTCTTCTTTTGTCCTTCCGTCTTCATATCATTCTTTTTTTCATAATAGTTCTGAATTCTTGAAAGAAGTGCATCTTTCCCTACGTTTCCAAAAATAGCTTTTTCCATTGCTTCTGAAAATGCAATGTCTATATCATTCACCCATCCCTTGCCACTGTATATACCATTTTTTGCAACTTCACAGAATTCTTTCGATTTCAATCCCTCCCCTCTGACAAGGTTTGAAATCTCTCTCCTCTGATCAGAATTCATGTCAAAGAATTCCTCCTTTAGAATATGAACATGATACCCTCTTCCTCCAGAGAAATAAACGGAAAGGGAATCCTCACTCAATCCTAGAATTCCAGTGAGATACCTGTGAATGAGTCTCTCTGTATGTTTCTTGACTTCATCCAGTGTATTTTCATAACTCATCTCTGAACTTCCCTCAATATGATCGGCATCAAGATCAAATATTACCTCAGCACCAAGCCATTCCTTTTCCTTCATCAATCGCTCATCAGGTTTTCTGTAAAATGCCACAGAATTGTAGAGATGTCTTGGTACTGTCTTCATTGCGAAAATTCTCATTCCATTACCGGCATTTCCAGGATCGACTTTCTGGTGCCTGATCATTGTGCCATTGAAAGGAATGTATCCAATCTCCCTCTTCGAAAGTTCGTTAACATACAGTCCATCAGCTTTTTCGTAATATGAACGGAACATTGAACTCATTATTTCAGTTTCGTCTTTATTCAATGATAAGAAAATGATACATATATTAATAAAATTTCTAATCAGGGTTAAATGAGTTTCAGATATATCGCTATAGCTCTGTGTGTCCTGATGGCACTACCAATAATTTCAATTGCTCCGCACTCTGGTAGTGGCACAATCTCAGCAACTAGTTTAAATGGCACTGCAGGACCTGCATGGAATACAAATGCAACCCCATGCATTGTTTATTCTCCATTGGGTAACCCTTCCAACTATCCTTACGCAATCTCTGTTTCACAGATGAACAGCATTTATAACGTGACTCCTCTTCATAATAAAGGATTCCTTGGGCAGGGGGAGACCGTTGCAATCATAGATGCATATGGTGATCCATACCTGAATTATGACATATCTTCATTCGACAGTTTCAATAATCTGACACAACCTAAAATAAATATAGTGTATCCTTTCGGGAGACCAAACAATTATAACCTCAGCTGGGCAGTTGAAACTGCCACAGATGTTGAATGGGTACATGCAATTGCCCCCTTGGCAAAAATTGATCTTGTTCTGGCACCTAATGCAGAAGTTGGATATCTTCAGGGAACGGTCAACTATACCGTTCAAAACATGTCGGTGAATTCAATAAGCATGAGCTGGGGAACACCGGAAAGTTCCATTCCCAAGACACTAACACTGGAATATTCCCGGATTTTCAACCAGGCAAGGTCACTTGGAATCTCCGTCTTTGCTGCATCTGGAGATCAGGGTGCGTATGATGGAACAAATTCACTTACGGTGAATTTTCCTGCATCAAGTCCTATGGTAACTGCAGTTGGTGGAACTTCAATATATTTTATCAATGGCAATGTGTATCAGTATGCATGGGATGGAAGCGGTGGCGGATACAGTTCATATTTCAACGCTTCACCAACCCAGAATGCAACCGGTTTCAATGGAACCAAAAGGGGGGTTCCGGATATTTCATTTGATGCTAATCCAAATTCTGGTGGAGTTTATGTTTTTGCGGGGGCTGCTCTCTATGCTATAGGTGGTACAAGCCTTGCAACACCTATTGCTTCAGGTGTTTTCATGATTATTTCCCAATATCTGGGCAAGAATTTAGGTTACGTAAATCCATATCTTTATGATATAGCAAGGACAAACCAGTATGGCAAGGCCATAATACCGGTCCCCTATGGAAACAACGGTAAATACAGTGCATCCAGCTCCTGGAATCCTGTGACAGGTCTGGGAACAGTAAATGCTTTCCATTTAGCAGAAGCAATTATGGAATACACGGGTCAGTATGGAATGACCATGAATTTCAACAGAGTTCTGAACTACACATTCAATTTTTCAGCAACATTGAAGTATAACTCATTTATCACAGGGAATTCCTCATATAATTACAGGGCTGGAATAGGAATATATTCTGGAGGCAACGAAATTCTCTCAGATGGAATCATGCAACAGGGTAGCAATTTCTACTATTATTTCAAGGTTGGACAGGCAATAAATACTCATCCGATCAAATTTTCCAACATCAATTATGGGGCCAGCCTGAATTTCAATGGCACTGAGGTTTTTATGAAAGTTGGAAACTATTATTATAATGAGACTGTGTTCCCATCAGATCTATATGGCGGAATCCTTGATGCAAAGGTCAGTACCGCTGCAGGATCATTTCCTTCAAATTTCTCATCCATAACCATATCAAACGTGAGTTTCCAATCCGATTCAACACCACTGAAAAACGAGACAGTGCAATCATATTCAAGTTTTGTGCCATTCAATGACAGTACACTCAATGTGTTTGGGATACAATCCAAGGGTTCTGTTTACACAATTTCAAGGGGGGATACAAACTTGAGCAGCAATGTACCTGCAACAGGTTATTTTACAATTTCACAGGCATATCCGGCTACAATCATCTTCTCTCCTCAGGCGACTTCCATAAAGGTGAATGATTTACCATTCCTGTCACACAGTATGAAACTGACTTCTGGGGCATATTACAATATAACCGAATCTTATAAGGGAACAACATCAAGCTTTTTCATTCACACACCTATCTTTTCAAAATCAATCCTGCATATCAATTACAGTGCATCTTATTATAATGCAAGTTTCAACATAACACTCGATGGACTTACCCATATTACGTTAAACAACAATACAGAAATATCTGCAATTGGAAATTCAATTTACTTATCAGGTTCTTCATGGGGGTTTCATGATTTCACAATCAATGCCAGAATTGCCTCATTATTGAATATTTCTGTTGCCGAAAGGCCTGTTAACTTAAGCTTTACAGTTTTCCCATCATCATCTTCCCTTTACATCAACGGAACAATTGTACCTCTTAATGGAACTTTGAATATAATCCCCTCATCGTACAACTATACTCTTTCTGCTCCTGGATTTAAGACACTGACATCTGTTCTGAAATTAATTCCGGGCCGTAACATTACAATAGGCCCACAGGAACTTTCTGGAAACAATAATGGGTACTTCCTTTCAGGACATGTGTACAATGAATATTTTATTTCGCTTTACAATATCAATGTACCAGTTTCAAATGTGAATGTAAGTTATAATTCCACAGATTACTCTCTAACTACAATTTCGGGGTTCTATTCCATCTGGCTTCCTTCCGGAACTTCCAGGATCACCTTATCCAACCAGAATTTTAATAACTTCAGCGCCAATGTAACTCTTTCAGGAAACGTTTCAGGTTTTGACATGGAAATATACCCTTCCCCAAAACCACTTAATGGTAACACACCTTCTGTATATATTAATAGAGTGCTCCCGCTTCTGTTCTTCACTTCCTATATTTCATGGAGTACAAACATAGTTTCACAGATCAGTTACTATATTCTGGAATACAGGGATGGCACAAACTCAAGCTGGAATAAGGTCATAATAAGTTCACCAACGCAATCATACACATTCCTCAATGGCATATATCCTGGAAAAACCTACTATATCAGGGTTTCAGCAGTACTGAAGAGCAATACTGTGATCAATTCTTCTGTAGTTCAGATGTCCTATTCAAATCCTGTGTATGCAATTCTCAGTGGTTTAATATATGCTGGAATAATTTTGTATGCCTACATAATCGTTTCAGCCATCAGGCGCAGGCGTGCAAGAAAAAGGGCACAGAAGGAGTTTAAGGATTTACCATAATTTTTATGGAAATTTTTGTGATAGGGCTCAATCTATATTGAACCTTACACCCTGAGAAAGTGGTACGTCATTCCCAAAATTCTTCGTTACAGTCTGGCGCCTCATATAGGATTTCCATGCATCGCTCCCGCTTTCCCTTCCACCACCAGTATCCTTTTCTCCGCCAAATGCTCCCCCGATCTCTGCTCCTGCAGTTGATGTGTTCACATTTGCTATTCCGCAGTCTGAGCCCCTCGCAGAGAGGAAATATTCCTCTTCTCTCAGATCATTGGTGAATATGGTGGAGGAAAGTCCCTGAGGAACATCATTATGTATTCTCACGGCCTCTTCAAAGTCTGAATATTTGAATGCATACAGGATAGGCGCAAAGGTCTCATCTCTGGTTATGCTCATGCCTTCTTCTGCCTCAATTATGGTGGGAAGGACATAATTTCCATTTCCATGTTTGCTCCCACCGTACAGAAGTTTTCCTCCCTGTTTTTTTGCGGTTTCTATGGCTGCAAAATAATTGCTTACAGCATCATTGTCAATAAGTGGGCCTACAAGAACTCCATTTTCCAGTGGGTTACCAATTTTCACATTTTCATATATCTTCTTTAACTTTCCAATGAACTCATCATATATTTTCTGGTTTATTACTACTCTCCTCGTGCTTGTACATCTCTGCCCAGCTGTAGCCATGGCACCAAATGCCACACCCTTCAATGCTATGTTCATGTCACATTTTTCACTCACAATAGCGCAGTTGTTTCCACCAAGTTCCAGTATGGTTTTTCCCAACCTGCCAGAAACCTTTGTTGCAATGTTCTTTCCAGTCTTAACAGAACCTGTGAACGAGATAAGGGGAAGTCTTCTATCCCCAGACATCAGATCACCAATAATTTTTCCGCTACCATTCACCAGTGCAAATATGGGTGGAAGTGATTCTTCCTCCACAACCTTTGAAATTATTTTCATCACTGCAACGGATGTGAGTGCAACCTTGCTTGAAGGTTTCCAAACTGAAGTATCTCCTACTACAGCTGCAAGAAACGAATTCCAGGACCAGACTGCAGAAGGAAAGTTGAATGCAGAGATGATTCCAATGGGGCCCAGTGGGACGTACTGCTCGAATAGCCTGTGTTTTGGTCTCTCACTGGCCATTGTGTTTCCATAAATTTGTCTGGATATGCCCATGGAGAAATAGCCTATATCAACCATTTCCTGTATTTCACCCTGTCCTTCGCTTGTTACCTTGCCTGCTTCCATCGAAACAATCTTACCGAGATCTTCCTTAAATTCCAATATTCTGTCAGATATTTTCTTGATGATCATCCCCCTTGATGGTGCTGGGGTTTCTGACCATTCAACAAAAGCCCTGCTTATGATCTCGATTGTTTTATCATAATCACTCTCAGTTGCAGTGGATATTCTCGAAAGAAATGTTCCATCAATGGGGCTTACAGATTCGATTGAATTATTTCGATTAAATTCAAGCCATTTACCATTGTACACACCTGAATTATTTTCATTCAGATCCAGTTTCTTGAAGGTTTCATCCCTTACTCTTTTGATGTCGGTCATGACTCATTATTTTTTCTACCTTATTAGCGTTGTTGATTGATCTTATCCGTGAAATGCACAAAAGAAAAAAGGTAATTAAATAATAATGCATTCCCCAAAGAGGGCTCGTGGTCTAGTTGGTTATGATGTCGCCCTGACACGGCGGAGGTCACCGGTTCAAATCCGGTCGGGCCCATTCTATATACGGTTTAGTTTTTTGTGAGAAGCCGCATAATACTATATTTGTAATCAACTAAGTGGTATATGTATCATAAGGATTTCTGACTTATGTTTATATACCTCAGGATCACTTTTTGGAATATATTAATGACATGATAAAAATAACGCATGATCTGGGCATCCGATCCCATGATCCCTCCAAGGTATGCATAGTCTCCCTTCAGTTAGATTGTTTTTAGGCATAGGTTGAATCCCATCACCCTCATGGTAGTTTGACCTTTTTAGATTTCCATCGGCTTAAAATCGCTTATGATAAGCTCAGAAAGGCAGACAATATTCTGCTATTATCTTTTTGTGTAGAATTAATTTTGTTTGGAGGCCAAACGTAGGAAAATATGAGGTACATTTTGGTTAGATATCAGATTTGGAATCTGAGTCGTTTTTCTTTTCTCTGAGCGTTTTTTCAGTAGTATTATTCAATTTAACGTCCTTGAATCCAAAGGCAGCTACATTTTTCCATTTTACGTAGGATACAAACCACGCATTTTTCCATTCGTAACTAATCTTGAGCTTACTCCCTATTTCCTCAAGGTAGCAAATTTGTGGTGTATCTGGGAACATTCCATTTTCAGAAGTCTTAAGCAGTAATGTTTTATGGGTTTCGGGCAAGGATACCAACTCCATGAGAAAATAATTTTCAACGTCATTCAGCTCCGTGATCCTAATTCTTCCTATCAGAAATATGATCAAGACTAATATCCCAAATGCACCCAAAGGTAAGAGTGCGATCGCAAGATTTGTCTGAAAATAGAAAAAAGGTGTTGATTGAACAAAAATACTTTGAATAAAAAGGCCAAATATTACAAGTGCTGAAATAAATCTAAATTTTTCAATATAGTGATAGAGACGTATCATCTTTCGCTCATTCTTATTTTCATCAAATAGCAGATTTTTTATATTTCCCTCCATTTTCATTGGAAGCAGTTGACGTCTCACACGCCGCAAACCAAAAATTCTAGCCGTCCATATAAGTGGGGTAAGTAACAGGAAAGCTAATACTAAAAAGTCACTAAAATATATAAAAAAATAGTACTTGTATAGCTTAGCCGAATCCGCACAGTTCTTTTCTCAATATTTTGTCCATCTCAACAAACATGCTCAAGCCTTTCAGCCTCCATGTCGACAGCAGGGATGCAATATACTGATAGTTCTGTGATCCGCTCTCAGACCTGAATGTCCCGATGATCTTCCGTATTACAACATGTTCCCTTATTGCCTGCTCGGCAAGATTGTTGGTCGGTTCCATTCCCGGATATAAGAGACAGGTGAACCATGATCCGAGACCGTTGCGGATGTATTCAACAGGTTTGTGCAGTTCTCTGTACGGATCATAACGCTTTACCAGTTCTTCCATTCTTCTGTCAAACAAATCTTTCATGGACTTGTGTTCATCCATGTTTTCTGATTTGAGTGATTCCTTCAGTTCATTAAACATGTTGTGGATCTCTTCAGAAAGTTTCCTGCCATGATCAGTGTTCATGAATACATCCACTTCTCGTATGAGATGGGCCCAGCGTCTCTGTATTGTTTTGAGATAAGAATACGCTTTCCATCCATCCACTTTTACTGGAGAATTGAAGTCTTCTCCCAGTGTATCTTTTACAACATCCCTTCCCCTTGAATCCACTACTGTTATGAGAACATCGTTCTCTGCAGATCGGAAAGCCCACAGCCAGAATTTCTTCCCGTTCACATGAAATCCTGTCTCATCAATATGCACCCATTTTGATTTTCTTATGCGGTTCTGTATGGCAATGTATTCTGATTTACAGGCATCGCCAACCCTCAGAAGGGCATCACTGATGCCTTTCACGCCCAGATCAAGATCGTTGTTGGCCCCCAGGAATTCCTGCACCTTTCTTATTGGGCCCCGAAGATTGTATTTCAGCATGACGATATAGTTTAACAGGTATATGCCCATATCACCTGTTTGAGGGCAATCCCTGTGCTTCGCCCTCACTTCTGATCCGCAGTTGCTGCAACTGTACACGTCAAGATCGTACTCAATTATCTTCACTTTCTGCGGAGGCGGAATGTCGAATATGGTCCTCTTCTCCGTCCTTAAGGGTGTTCCAAGTGCATGACTGCATTCAGGGCATTTCTCCTCTGTCACATGGATGATCTCATCCGGTTCTCCATGTATGCGTGTTGCTCCCTTATGGCCTTTTGGTGCGCCCCTCTTTCCAGGATGGTTGTCGATCTTTGGTTTGAAGGGCTGCAGTGATGGAGGAGTGTGAGGATTCTCATAAATAAGGAGTTTCTTCTTCAGGGATTCATTCTCATTCCTGAGTGTTTCGATCTCGCCTGTCAGTTTCCCAATAGTGCTTTCCAGTTGCATGATATAACTCTCAACACCAATCTCTCCTGGAAGCACCATGTGCTATCATTATATACTCATGAAAATACTTTTCGGTTTGGGATTATGTTCTGTCTAACATTACCTTGACCGGAGATATCATGGTTCGAAGCTATACAAGTACTAAAAATATTGTGCACCCACAGAACGATTTACAAAAAAAAGGGCTAAATTGTGTATTCTATGATATACTAATAAAAAGAAGATGTAAACTCACGGAAGAAAGCATTCCATATTACGCACACTTTTATTCCAGGAATAAGCTTATCGTTGTATTCCCGCACAAGGTGTTCAATGTTACGCCTGATAAGGAAACGTGGAAACTGGCTATAAAATATGGTTTATCGAGGGGAATACCATTGGAACAGCTTGACTTCTTCCATTGCAAATTTGAAGACGAAACCTATTGACCTAGCTCATCTTCAATATATACAGTTGTCTCCAAACATTTGCAACTTCCAAGTGAGTCTTGGCATGCTTGAGATTCCGCGGATTTTCTGGGTGATAAAGGTAAACCAGTTTAGTCCGGGTAGTGGAATGGATTCTTGATTTTTATGTCAGGGATCCGTGCAAAATCCTTTTCGTTTTCAGTTGTTATATGGATTATTCCGTTCTCTTTCATCGTTTCCGCTATAAGCGAGTCTAAAAAAGGTGCTCTAAATGCCTTAGAAGTGTCCAAGGCAGCTTTCACAGTTATGTGATTATAACTAATTTTTATCCAGTTTGTTGAAGTTATGAAAGAGTCGACAACCACTATTGCCGTGTCGGATTTCACGCCAAGTTTACGAGTGAGGGCGTTATACAATTCTACGAGTATCTGGTTGGAAATAACACCTTTAGTCTCACCCATGAAAACTTTGCTAACTAGTGATTTGCAGGTTTTTCTCTTTTCTGGCTCAGAAAGATCATATGCGTAGTAAAGCACATTTGTGTCGTAGAAAATCTCATCTTTCATGCAAATCATCTCGATTGAATTTCCATTTCTTCATCTCTATTCCGCTTTCTAGGAGTCTCAAGTTTTCCTTGAGCGTATCATTATTATCTCTCTTGAGCCATTCTTCAAGGGCTTCGTTCATTGCCTTTGCAAGGGAGCCTTTCCTATTTCCATATTTCAACCTTGCCCTTTCTTTGAATCTCTTCTCAATGGTTTCGTCAAGATTTATTGTGATAGTCTTTCCCATAGCATAGTAATAACTTTACATACTTTAAACATTTACATAAAACATATTTACGTTTACATCAATCAGTTTAAAAGACATGCTTAAATATTTATGCAGATTCCGCCAGCTCCATAAATATAATATATTGACAATAATTGTATTTCTCAATATTTGAAACATGACTTTGCATTCAATTGCTGATCAATGTTTATCTTATAATATAAATTGTGTGTATAATGGGTTTCAAATCCAAGATGGATATTGAAAAAGTAAGACTCGTCTTCTAAAAATACCATAGTGATTTCGGTATAAAGGGGCCATACAGTATTGCATCTATCAAATTCCTCAAGAGATTGGGAAGTCGTAGTTGTTTCTTCAAGAGGTATAGATATGGGCAGTTAAAAGCAATAGACTGAAATTATTGCCATATTCTTGATTAACTATCGAATAAATAGAGTAGAATCTTTTAGGCAGTATCCGAAAAGGTGTTGCCTTTTTTTCATGGGATAAATTATCCACCATATTGAACTTACAACCTTGGACTTGATTACAGAAATAATGAAGTTCGATCGGTCACACTATGTATTGCTTTATATCAACGGGATTTCATCAAAGCAATTCAACACATCTTTCAATCAAATTATATTATCAATACATGAAGGAATTTTTTAATATACCCTGACTCAATCAGGGAAACACTGCGGAGGTTGTCGAGTTAGGTCAAAGGCGATGGATTCAGGGTCCATTCCCGCAGGGGTTCGCCGGTTCGAATCCGGCCCTCCGCATTATAGGCAACATTTGATTAGGTGATTTTACAGTAAATCATGTGCACTATCATAAAAGTTTTAAAAATAGGAAAAATTGAATGATTATAAATGAAGACAAAGTTTAAAATAGTATCAAGGAAATGAACAACCATCTATCGGAAAATTCTAAAAAAGATCAAACCACAACAACATTTAAAACATAACAAAATATATGCATTGGAAAATGTACAATAATAGAAAGCCCTCTGTCAGGAGGAATTACAGAAAACGTTACGATGAAAAACCACAGCATCAACAAAAAAAAGTTAAAAAACTCGATATGAGGAAAAGTGAAGAATTTAATTACATGCTTTCAAAGATCATTACGGAACTGCCTGACAGTATAAGAGGATCATTGGCAGGAGGAATATATTCTGTAGCATCCAGACAAGGCATCGTTGAGGCAAAAAATTTTGTCTCCAAAAAACACGAAGAGGGAATTATAACAGAAAAGGTTCAGAAACAGATTATTTTTCTTTTGAATGATTATTCAACCTATAGATGAGCCTATGGAAAGCGAATTGAGTAAGAAGGTTGAAAAATACGTAGAAATTGAGAAAAAAGCATTGGACAATATTTCCATTTGCATCCCGGACAATTCTGCTCTTTTTGCTTTTGCTAAAGATGCCCTTGAAATGATAAAAGCATACTACAGTGATGCAATATATTTCAGGGAAAGAGGGGATTTGATAAATGCCCTATCTGCTTTGAATTATTCCTATGGATGGATAGACTGCTGCGTGAGGCTTGGCGTATTCAAGACTGATTCTGATTACTCCAAATATACATTCTTCAAATGACAAGTTCCTCGATTTCCACTTTCCTGTGTTTTATCCCAAGATCTTCCACATTGATTTTCTTGCCCGTATAAGTGGTAGCAGTATCCATTCCATTCAGTAAAGAGGCCACTACTCTTCCCGCGGAATCACCCTTCATTATTCCGCTTCCACTTGTTCCGGTAGCAACAATAGTATTTATTGCCCTGAATATGTAATGAGTTTTGTCTATGGTGTTATATGCGTAATGGCCTGCCCAGCTTGAAGTCACCTTTGAGTTTTTCAGTTGAGGAAGATACTCCTGGGCAACTGGAAGCATGCCCAACTCATAGAACTCCTTCTCTGGCTGTGGATCATCCTCATACGAATACGGTCTTCCAATCTCATCTGCAGTTGAAATCCAGAATGATTTAGATTTTGGCTCAGGTCTCAGATATATACTGCTGGAAGGCAGAATCATAAACGGACATGTTCCGGGAGAACCATCGTATCTTTTCCCAACAAATGCGGATATCTCTGCACCAGATACCTGGAAGATCTGCCTCTTCTTTGGCCTTATGTGGCTGTCAACTCCTATGGGACTCATAAGATCTGTCGTCCACACGTCAGTGCACATGACATATGTATCAGCGCTCATTTCCCCTGCGCTGGTGTCAAGGGAGCTCACAGTCTTGTCCTGCCAGAGGAAAGGTTCACCTGGATAATCAAGACGGGTCACTGGGGCAAGGTTGATCTTTTTCACAACTGTTCCATATTTCATATCCACGCCCATTTTTCTTAATTCAGAATCATAAAAGGAACATATGAGATCAGGCTCAATAATTCCACAGTTTTCTCCTAAAAAAGCACTTTCAATATCTGGCAGTTTCATAAGGTCAGCAACATTTCGGTCAGGTTTGAGGTTGATACCCATGTTTTCAATTTGATTTCCTGATAGAATCCTTCCCTTGGCCCGTTTCATGACCTTCTCTAGGGAGGAAGAAAATTTGTTCTTTTCACCAAGTAAAAATAGGTATCCACAGGAATCCATTCCCAGATCAAAACCAAGGTCATTCTGGACATGCTTATAGAATTCAATCGATGAGGATGATAACATATGATTCATTTCTGATGTAAAGGTATCCCTGTAACCTGCAGCACTTCTTCCAGTATTGCCCTGTGCATATGTTCTTTCTTTTTCAATAAGGCAGACTGACATATCTGGATTTTCATTTTTTATATGAAATGCAGAGGCAAGTCCAGTAACACCAGCACCAACAATGATTGCATCATAATGAGGCATGAACAAGTAATAACATGCAAACATTAAATTTATTGTTGAGAGCTATGGCTATTCGTTTTAATTGAGGGAAGAAAGAATATTATTATAATAAAAAACGCTTAAATCAATAGAATTTATGGTGAAATTGTAAAGGTTATAATATAAAGAATCAATTTCCTGCTATCAATTGGAGATGTATTTAATTGAAGGTACCTGACAGAATTTTGATCATAGGAAACAATGAATCAGCCATCATGTCTGCAAACAAGTTAATGCAGAAAGCATCTAAAGGCGATGTTGAAGTTATAGTCCTTGGAAATGAGAGGAAACTTGAATTCACGGATTCCAATATCTTTCTGTCTACATCATCACTTAATCACAATAATACTTCTAAAAATGTGGATTTCCTACTGAGGCAGGGTGTAAGATTTTTGCAGGATGATCCTTTGATCCTGAATATTAATGAGAAATCTGTTTCAACAAGGAAAGGTGCTATAATAAAGTATGACTACCTCATACTGGCTGATCCGTTTGAATCAGACACTTCTTCAATCAAAGGATATAATGAGGATGCAAGATCTGTGGAAATTTCTCAGAAGGCTCTCTCATTGAGGGAAGATCTCAAAAAGATAGTCAGCGGGGATATAGTAATCTACCACTGTACCAATTCCTCATTCACGTCCACATTTGCTGCAAGCCTTGCTGTGAACATTAAGTCTTACATATCTAGAAAAGAAACCGCAGACAGGCTTAACGTAAAATTTATTTCTTCTGAAAATTCTGTTGTTACTGACAGGATAACAGAAGACTTGATCGCTTCAACTCTCGAGAAAAATGGGATACAATTTGTGAAAGGATTCAAGCTGACCTCTATTAACGTAAAGAACAGGGAACTGGAATCTGAAGGTGGTGAATCTATTAAGTACGATCTTCCTGTTATCTTCCCGCCACATAAATATCGGCAGTATATTGAGAAGTCAAAGATTCCAAGATCTGATAGTGGAAATATAGAAGTTAATGCTAAAACACTCACGATAAAGGGCCATAATGATATATATACCGTGGGATTCATTGGTTCAGATTATAAAAACAACTGGAATACACTCTATAGTCAGGTTGATTTCATAACTTCGAGAATCGCTGAAAATTCAAGTTCCTATCCTGAAATAGAAAATTACACCTATACATACAATGATATTCTTGTTACGGGAGATGAAAGAGCGGCAACAATATCTTATGCTGGTGATTCGATCACAGTTGGAAACGAAAGCAGGACGGACTATCTCATAAAACTTTATGGGTATCAGGCATTCTTTGGCATTTATGCCCAGGGGTTTCTGTGAGGTGAAAAAAATGGTTAATAATAAAAAACAATCGGATAAAGATCAGGTGGAAGAATTGATCAAAGATATAGCAGGCAATGAAAAATCGCTGTCATCAATACTTGGAATGTTAAAATCCCTGGGTGATTCAGGAAGTCTTAAAATAATTCAGAATCTAATGGATGAACTTATCCCGGGCAATCCTGAAGGTATAGTTCAGACTTTGGACAAGATAGAGTTTCATGAAGGGGGAATCAATCTGGCTTCATTCCTTGTTGCCTTTATGGCATCACTATCAGATAACGTTACTAAGGACAGCATTTCTACCATATTGTATAACAGCAATGAACTCTGGTCAACAATGGTGGAAGGGGCTAAGAAACCTGACAATTTATCCTTATTTGGCCTTCTGGGTATTTTGAAGGATCCAGAAGTTGCATCAGGAATCACAGTGGTTCTCAATGCATTGAGGGTTATTGGGAAACTTCTGAAGAAAGTTGACGCTGGCGAGTGACAATGAACATAAAATTTACTTACGAGAAAGGGAAAGGGTTTATTTCTCATACAGAAGGCAAGGATAGGATCGTCATAAAGGGCCCCGATTCCACGGACAGTACAACATCTCCAACTGAATTTCTTTTATACGGAATGAGCGGATGCTCGTCCCTTGATATATTCATGATCCTCGAAAAAATGAGGAAGAACATCACGGAATTCAATGTCGAGATGGATGCAACCAGAGAGGATACAGATCCAAAGGTACTCAGGAGTGCCAATATCCACTACTTCATCAAAGGTGATATGTCTGAGGAACAGGCCATAAGAGCGATCAACCTTTCCCTTGAAAAATACTGCAGCGTATCAATTCTTGCAAGAAGAGGTGGCGTTGATCTAACATATTCCCTCACATTGAATGGAAAGGATGTCGCAAGCAGGATGAAACCGGATTCATCCAACCTCTAAGAAATATTCTTTATTCCATGGCCTGTAAGAATGAGGAGGCATCTTCCCTCATGTCCCTTTTTATACCCTGCATATGAAACCGCAGAACTGTATTCAACATCAAACCCTTTCCTGAGAAGTTCATTTCCCGCTGATATTATTTCATCTTCAGTAACTGTCTGGGTTGACCCATGCTCCTGGATCACTTTCTTTAACATATGCGAGCGGGAATTCCCCTTTCGCAAGATAGGGGATGAAATCGAGCGAAATACTTATAGTGAATGAAGTATTGCAATACCTATGTCTTACGAACTGGGTAAAGGTTCACATTCTGTATATTCATTATCCTACCACTTCATCCAGGTCGTAAAGTACAGGAGGAAGGTATTTGTCAATGATCCCATCGTGGATTTTCTAAAGACAAAAACCAGGGAAATAGCTGAAACATTCAATGTCGACATTCTTGAGATAGAATGCGACAGGGATTATTTCCATATGCTTTTCAAATCGACTCCATTACTCAATATTCCACAGTTCATCAACGCCGTCAAGACCATAACATCAAGGGAGATAAAGCGCAATTTCCCCGATGTTAAGAAAGAACTGTGGAATGAGAAATTCTGGGCACCCTCATACTTTCTTGCAACATCAGGGCAGGTTACGCTTGATGTCATGAAAAGATATGTGGATTCTCAGGAGGTAAAACGCAATGAGAACCTTTAGGTTCAGGATATATCCGTCGGATGCGCAGATCGGCATCCTGAACTCCACCCTCGATCTCTGCCGTGAATTCTACAACGCAATGCTTCAGCAGCGGATATACGCTTACAGATCCGGAAAAAAGGTAAACTACTTTTCACAGCAGAATGAAATACCTGGAATAAAGGATATATTACCGGAATTCAGGAATATCCACTCACAGGTTCTTCAGGATGTTGCAAGAAGACTGGATAAGGCATACGACAACTTCTTCAGAAGGATGAACGCGAAAAAGAAAGGAAAGAACAAAAAGGCAGGATTTCCCAGATTCAAGCCAGTGGACAGGTACAATTCCATCACCTACACGCAGTCTGGATTCAGGATACTGGACAACGGCCATGTATGGCTATCAAAGATCGGTGAAGTGAGGATGTTCATGCACCGCCCGATCAATGAGACAATCAAGACGCTCTCTATAAAGTGTGATAAGGTGGGTGACTGGTTCATCACCATAACTGCAGATGAAAAGGAGAACAATCAACCCTTTGAACAGGAAGATCATGGCCCGATTATAAAAGGTGTCATGAAAGAAGATATGGAGTTCAGGAGTCCCATTGGGATCGATCTGGGCCTCAAAGCACTCATCATGACAAGCAATGACCATCAGATTGAACCTCCTGCATTCCTCATGAAATCAGAGAAGAAACTAAAGAAAGCACAGAGGAACCTGTTCAGGAAGAAGAATGGATCGAAAAAGCGAACGAAGGCAAAAACAAGAGTGGCAAAGATCCACAGGAAGATAGAGAGGCAGAGGGATGATTTCACTCATAAGCTCTCCAATAAGCTTGTCAATGAACATGATCTGATTTCATTTGAGGATCTGAACATAGCAGGAATGGTGAAGAATCACCACCTGTCAAAGAGCATAGAGGATGCATCATGGAACAGGATCATCCAGTATACAACGTACAAGGCTGAAAGTGCTGGTGCTGTTGTTGTACTGGCAGATCCCATGCACACGTCACAGAAATGCTCAAGGTGCGGCAACATCAGGAAGGATCTGAAACTGTCAGACCGCATTTATCATTGCGATATCTGTAAGCATACAATGGACAGGGACCTGAACGCCGCAATAAATATCCGGAGTGCCGGATTGATGAAACTAGGGAGGGGCACTCCCGAATTCACGCCCGTGGAGATCAGATCAATACCCGCGAGGGCAAATCATGTCGTTGAAACGGGAAGCCACCTGCGTTAGCTGGGGGAGGATGTCACGAACTCATGCCTGATTGGAACCATACCTGTAAGGGCCTCAACATCGATTATAAATGGAGAACCGCAATCTCTACAAAGAATTTCATTTTGTCCCCTTTCAGAACTGCAATGAGTGCAGATTACTCTTGTTTTGATCATAATGGTATAATGAAATGTGTGGTAAGAAATTTTGGGGAAAAATGGTTAGAGTGAACCATAATATGCTTCGTCATATGGTTCAGGCTTCAGGCCTTTTCTTGTCCTGATCTTGGCTACAACATCCTTCTGGAGTTCCTGTGGAACTCTCTGGTATCCGGCATTCTCTGAACTCCAGAGAACTTTCCCTCCAGTTGCTCCTCTTATGGCAGAGGCGAAACCAAACATTCCGGAAACAGGAACTTTTGCAACGATTATGATATCATCGCCCTCCATGTTCATCTCCTCAACAACTCCTCTTCTCTGTTGTATTTCATTTGTGACTGAACCCATTATGCTCTGGGGCACATTAATGTAAACTTTCTGGACAGGTTCCATAAGGATTCTCTTTGCCTGGCACATCGCACCGTAAATGGAATTTCTGCCTGCAGGAATTACCTGTGCAGGTCCCCTGTGGATGCTGTCTTCATGGAGTTTTGCATCTACAAGCACGGCCTTGACCCTTGAAATACCCTCATTAGCCAGGGGCCCCCTTACAACAACTTCCTTGAAAGCCTCTATAAGAAGTTCCATTGTCTCATCCAGATACTGAATTCCTTTTGTGTTGTCGAAGAAGATATTATCTCCGGTTACACTTACAAGACCTTTTGCCACATCTCTATCTATCCCATTTTTCTGAAGAAGTTCAATTACTGCCTTTTTTTCTTTGAATTTTTCTCCCTGAACGATACCACCATCTTTGATAAGCTGAACAACCGAATCCTCCAGTGGTTCAATGACAAAGTAGAACTTGTTGTGTTTGTTCGGCGACTTTCCCTCGAAAGGGCCCCCTCTCTTTTCTACAGTCTCTTTGTAAACTACTATAGGATCAGATGTTGTCACATCAACTTTGTAATCGTTTTTAATCCTGTAAAGTGTCACTTCAAGGTGAAGTTCACCCATACCTGATATAAGGTGTTCGCCCGTTTCCTGATTGATATTGATCTGTATCGATGGATCTGCTTTTGAGACGGTTTTTAACACATCAATAAGCTTGGGCAGATCAGATGTTTGCTTTGCTTCAATGGCCAGCGTTACTACAGGATCAGTATAGTGAACCATAGGCTCAAACGGCTCCATATCTTGTGCAAATGAAACGGTTGAACCAGCTATCGCACTCTTTAGTCCAATAACTGCAGCAATGTTTCCTGCTGCTATGGAATCAACCTGAATTCTGTCAGGGCCAACCATCATTGCAAGTGTCTGAACCTTGAATTTACCCCCTACGCCATTTATATACAATTCCTGGCCCTTACTAAGAGTACCACTGAAAACCCTTCCAACAGCAATTTCTCCAGCATGAGGGTCCACAATGATCTTCACTATCATCATTGAAACATGCCCAGTTCTGTCGCATTCTTCCATGGATTTTCCAATGGGAGATTCAAGATCTCCTTTCCATATATTCGGGATTCTGTATTTTTGGGCTTTTTTCGGATCAGGAAGATGGTGAACCACCATGTTCAGAATGATTTTGTGAAGGGGAGCTTTCTTTGCCAGTTCCTTCTGTTTACCGTCTCTTACGAGATTCACTATGTCATTAAAATTAACCCCATAGGATTTCATTGCGGGCACAGATATTGCCCAGTTATTGTAGGCAGAACCAAAAGCAACCTTTCCTTCCACAACATTGAGCTGCCATTCCTTTCTCTTAGATTCAGCTGCATATTTGTTGAGAAGTCTGTTAACATCATTGATGATTTTTATGAACTTTTTCTGCATTTCATCGCCATTGAGTTTAAGCTCATTTATGAGTCTGTCAACCTTATTGATGAAAAGGACTGGTTTCACATACTCCCTCAATGCCTGTCTTATTACGGTTTCTGTCTGAGGCATTACACCTTCGACAGCATCAACGACTATTATACATCCGTCCACTGCTCTCATCGCTCTTGTAACGTCTCCACCAAAGTCAACATGTCCCGGCGTATCAATGAGATTGATCAAATAGTCTCTGTCATCAACTCTGTGCACCATTGATGCATTTGCTGCATTTATTGTAATGCCTCTGGCCTGTTCCTGTTCATCAAAGTCAAGCATCAGTTGCTTTCCTGCAAGCTCTTCACTCATCATTCCAGCTCCAGCAATAAGGTTATCACTGAGGGTGGTTTTTCCATGATCAATGTGCGCAGCTATGCCTATGTTTCTTATACTATCGGGTTTATTTACAAGTTGACTTGCTTTAGCAATATTATCCTCTTTTCGGCCCATAAAAACACCTTCAATAATTAGATGAAAAATTAGTTTTTCATCTGAATCTCTATCTGTACACCATCGGGTATAGATATTTTCATAACTTGTTTTAGAGTTCTTTCATCCCCGTCAATGTCGATCAGTCTCTTATGCACTCTCATTTCCCACCTGTCCCAGGTAGGTGAGCCTTCTCCATCAGGACTTTTTCGAACAGGAACGAGTAATTTTTTGGTGGGGAGAGGCACAGGGCCATGTATTTCAACGCCCGTTCTCTCTGCTATCACTTTAATTTCTTTGCAGACATCATCTACAATCTTATGATCTGGTCCGCTTAAGGAAATTCTAGCCCTGTATGATACCAATTCATCCACCTTATTTTGTATCTATTTCCATACAGAGACCTGCAGCCACTGTCTGTCCCATATCTCTAATGGCGAATCTTCCAAGCTGAGGGAACTCTGATACCTTCTCAATCACCAGAGGCTTGTCAGGTATAACCTTGACAACTGCTATGTCTCCTGTCTTGATGAATTGAGGATTTGCTTCCTTAGTTGTTCCATCCTTGGGGTTGATTGTCTTTACGATTTCCTCGAATCTGCAGGCAACCTGTGATGTATGTATATGGAAGACTGGTTTGTATCCCACAGCTATAACACTTGGGTGGTTGAGAACAACGATCTGGGCAGTGAATGATTTTGCAACTGTTGGTGGTGATGATGCTGGTCCGCAGACATCCCCTCTCTTAATATCATTTTTGGCTATTCCCCTTACGTTGAATCCCACATTGTCTCCAGGTTCAGCCTGTGTCATCTGTTCATGGTGCATTTCTACACTCTTAATTTCACCGTTCTTGTTTGCAGGCATGAAAATGACCTTGTCTCCAATTTTCATGATACCGGTTTCAATTCTTCCAACTGGAACAGTTCCAATTCCTGTTATGGAATAAACATCCTGAATTGGAAGTCTGAGTGGTTTGTTTAATGGCTTCTCTGGAACCTTAAGAGTTTCAAGTGCATCAATAAGTGTTGGGCCATTATACCATTTCATGTTCTCGGATTTTTTAGTGATATTGTCACCTTTGTAACCGCTTATAGGCAAAAGGGTGTAGGTTTTGTATCCGACTGATGCAAGGAATTTATCTACCTCTCCTTTTACTTCTGTGAATCTCTTCTCACTGTATGGAGGCTGAGTTGCATCCATTTTATTAATGAGAACTATGAGCTGCTGTACACCAAGAGTTTTTGCAAGGAATGCATGTTCTCTTGTCTGGGCCATTATTCCATCTCCGTCCCTTGCTGATATCACAAGCATAGCTGCGTCAGCCTGACTTGTTCCGGTAATCATGTTCTTGACAAAGTCCCTGTGGCCAGGAGCATCAATAATCGTAAAGTAATATTTGTCAGTCTCGAACTTTCTGTGTGAAAGATCAATCGTAACTCCTCTTTCTCTCTCTTCTTTGTATCTGTCCATAACCCATGCAAACTCAAAAGTTGCCTTTCCCTTCTCTTCTGCCTGCTTTCTATAATCATCAATTATATGCTGAGGTATCTCACCATGCTCAAACAGAAGTCTCCCTACGAGTGTTGATTTCCCATGGTCAACGTGACCTATCGTAACCAAATTTATGTGTGGTTTTTGTGCTGCCATTTCTTCACCTTTTAGACTATTTCAAACCGTTAAGGTTTTTCTTTATTAAAGTCTTTGCTTCGTAATCTTTAATCATTATAATACCTTTTCCACATTTCTTCGTTCACCAATCTATAATTTCTATGGTGTTTGATATAGAAACCAATCAAATTTTTAGAGGAATGAAAAACAAGATTATTTAACCTGTATGCTGTTCAATTTTCATAATAAATTAATTCTGTTTCTGAAATGATACAGATGTGGCTATCTTGCCCGGAATATTATAAATTTCTTCTGTCAGGTGTTAGATAGGAATATGAAGATAAGAGGATGAAAACAATTAATCGATTCCAAATTCAAAAGAGTGTCTTGAACAGGAAAAACACTGTTGACATTCATGGTATATTGTCACATGGGGCTTATTAAGCACAAAAAAATTAATATCCTTACACCTTTTCACCAATTGATCTAATATGGGAAAATTGAGTAGAAACGTATATATGATATCTGGAGGGGTGACTAAATTTACAAAATCTTCCCCCGATATGGATTTCAGGCTTAGGGTCAAAAAAGCCTTTGACTATGCAATGAATGATGCAAATCTGGAATTGAAGGATATTGATGGCTCAGTGGCGTCATATTTTTCAGATCATTTCCAGAGGCAGCTTATGTCAGGTGTTATGGTTCAGGATTATCTCGGCTTGACACCAAAACCAAGCAGAAGAGTCGAAGGCGGAGGAGCAACAGGAGGACTATCTTTCCAGGCCGGAGTAGAGGAAATTGCGTCAGGAAGAATGGACACATGTGCTGTTTACGGTTTTGAGTCCATGTCCCATGTAAACACATGGAAAGGCAATGAGTTTATTGCACTTGCAAGCGATACGAATTTCGATTACCCGGTTGGTGGATTCTACACCGGATACTATGCCATGATGGCTGCAAGATATCTGCATGAATTCGGTGCAACAGTGGAACAGCTTGCACAGGTTTCTGTAAAGAACCATAATAACGCTCTTTCAAATCCTTATGCACAGAGTCCAATGAATCTCACCATACAGGATGTAAGAAATTCTCCAATGGTTTCTTACCCTCTCACCAGACTCGATGTATGTGCAATGTCAGATGGTGCCGCTGTCGCCATCCTTGCAGATGAGAAGAAAGCTTTCGAACTTTGCGACAACCCAGTCCTTGTGAAAGGAATTGGAAGCGGAACAGACACAATGAGACTTTCAGACAGGCCCTTTGGAAAAGTGCCACTATTACCGCATGAGAAGGAAAGCGACTACAAGAATCTCAAGTATCCTGGAGTTCACTCATTCAGGGCAGGCAGAACAGCTGCTGCAGAAGCATACAGGAATGCAGGAATAACGAACCCTCTTGAAGAGATAGATGTAGTAGAACTTCACGACGCATACACATCATCCGAGATTCAGACATATGAGGACCTGGGATTGTGTAAATACGGCGAGGGTGCAAATTTCGTATCAGAAGGGAAAGCAGACCTTAAAGGAAAGGTTCCTGTAAATCCGTCCGGTGGGTTATTGGCATGTGGACACCCTGTGGGTGCAACTGGAATCATGCAGGCAGTTTTCGTATTCTGGCAGTTACAGAGGAGTATAAAGAAGCATTTTGGAAACGACAAGCTACAGATATCTAACCCAAAGAGGGGGCTTCTTCACAGCCATGCAGGCACTGGAACTTATGTAACTGTTTCAATAATGGAGGCGGTAAAATGACAATAGATTATAACGCAAAAATGCCGGAAAAACAGGACGTAACTGAGGTGTATAATGTTGACCCTCTTATAGTAAAATCCCACTATGAGATAGACTATATACACAGTTATGCACAGGACTCTGAATTTTTCAGGGCTATTGGAAAGAAGAAACTCATGGGAAGCAAATGTAAAAAGTGTTCCTACACCTATGCAACACCGAGATCACATTGCATGATGTGCGGAGCAGAGACGGAATGGTATGAACTCCCGAATGAAGGCAGAATACACACATTCACGACCTGCTACTTTGGAGGTGAGGCATTCCTGAAGGAAACACCATTCAACTTGGTTATGGTTGAATTTGAAGGTGTTGACTCACTGTTCATGTCGAGACTCATTGGTGCAGAACTGGAAGACATTAAGATTGGAATGAAGGTCAAGGCAAAATTCAAGAGGAATTTGGAGTTCAGCCCAACTGATGTTTACTTTGTTCCTGTTGAGGAAAAATGAGCAAAAATAATAAATCCAATTTTTTTTCAAACACTGACAGAAATGTTTTCATTTTAAGTTCTGGCTCCCAGATTGACAGAGGGGCCCTTCTATCGAGATACAGCAGGGCAGCAAATCCTGACATCAGGGATCTTTTTGAAAAGGAGTTTCTTAGCAATCCCGAAAGGGGAAGGGAATTCTATGAAAAGATTTTCCTTGAATACGGTGATGAATCTGTTGCGGAATTGGTCAATGTGCAGATGGGTATGCAGAATATTTCCAACGTTGCTGCAAAGATCATAGAAACAGGAAGAATAGGTCTGTCTTTTCTCGAAAAATCCTCAAGGTACGTCAGATATGATAGAAAGTATGATGGCAGATACCTGTATCTTGATTTTGAGAAAACGGGCCTGAGTGGGAAGTTTAAGGAAAAATACGTGGAGATTATGGATCAGATGTTTGATTTCTACACATCGGCACTACCAAAAATCAATGATCTCCTCATGGAAAAATTTCCCCTCAGCATGTTTGGAAACGAAAATGATGCCAATGCTGAAAAGGCATACAAATCTGCCATAAGGGCCAGATCGCTTGATGACATACGTGCAATTCTCCCATTGTCCACGGTTACAAATCTTGGTGTTTCAGGCAATGCCAGATCATACATTTCACTGATACAGAGACTCTCCTCATCGGGATTGATGGAAGCTAAGGAACTTTCAAATATGATCTATAACGAACTTGACTCTGATTATGGGCAGATTATTAGATCTGCCAGGAACAGGCATGGTGGGAAGTATCTGGAGTATCTGGAAGGGAGAAATTCTGCATTTCCATATCTGGAACGAAACCA
This sequence comes from Thermoplasmata archaeon, assembly GCA_021816965.1. GTDB lineage: Archaea > Thermoplasmatota > Thermoplasmata > Thermoplasmatales > Thermoplasmataceae > Cuniculiplasma. The sequence continues at coordinate 29,069 of JAKAWU010000008.1, forward strand.
GGGCCCACAGTCAATGATCACGAGTTACAATAAATGGAATCTTGATCACATTTCAGAACTTATGGGAATAAATTCAATGGACAGGGACGAATTTCTCCTTAAAGCTGCCAGCATCAGAACAAATAGGAGAGACAAACTTCCAAGGGTCTTCGAATTTGTGGATATAACTTTCTCACTGAAGATGAATTATGGTATATTCAGGGAATTCCAGAGGCACAGATTCATGAGTATTGTGAGGGGAAATTTAATGCCTGATCTTGGTTATGATATACCGGAATTAGTTGGATTGGATCCTGAAATTAAGAAGCAATTTGTTGGTATTGTGGATAGTTCCATACAGTTTTACGAAGAATTAATAAAAGATAGCAATGACAGTGTAGCAGCACAGTATGTGCTTCCAATGTGCATCAACCATCAGATGATTGTACACACAAACCTGAGGGAATTATGTTACTTTGCAGAACTTAGAACAACCCCACATGCCCATGATGATATCAGAAATCTTGCCCTTTCCATGGTCAGGAATTTTATTTCACTCGAACCAGCATGTGAACCCATTTTCAAATTCATCGACAGGGGTTCATACCCCCTTGGAAGATTCTATCAGGAATACAGGAAGGAGAAAAAATTGGACAATATCTCCTCCCATTGATGCCACAACCACCATGACCGGTTGAATTTTACCATGAGAATTATGATTTGAGGAACACTACTGAGTGTTCAATTTCCACACGGTGATTTATTTCTGGTTTTCATAAAAAGTAAAAAATAAATGCATAATGACATACACATATGAATGGGAACAAAGCATAGTTATCTGGAAGATCATTACAGAAAAGAGGGAAAAGGCAGGGTTACGTTTGTGGAATTCACCGATATTGTTGTGGACGATTCCATATTATTTCCAACATCTTATGGACAGCCAAATGACAAGGGCTCCATCTTCATAGACGGAAAGGAGTTCGAGATCGTGGATGTATGGGATGATGGAGATGGCATTCACCTGATTTCACATGATACATATCCCCAGGATTCAAGAGGAAAGGAGATCGCGCAGCACGTTGACTGGAATATAAGGTATAATCACATGAAATTCAGGACTGCCATGAGAATTATGGCGGGAATTGCATTCGAGAAGTTTGGGGCAACTCACAGAATAAACCAAACCTATGAGGATTACGCATGGATAGATCTCGAATTTGATGGAATAACAGAGGAAGCAGTCAGGGAAATTGAAGCTGAAACAAATAAGATTCTTCTTTCAGGAAATGAACCAGTTTATAGGTATGTTAAAAGGGAAGATTTCCTGAAGGATGAACACCTAATGTCTATAACCAAATCGAAAGTTCCAGATATCTCTGAGATAAGGATTGTAAAAATAGGGGATCTCCCGGAGATGATGGAAATGGGGACGCTCACTGCTAACACCAAGGAAGTTGGAGAAATAGCCCTGAAAACAAATCTTATAAAAGGAAAGGTTGGAAGCAGAGTAAATGTGTCACTTAAAAATTTAAAATAATTTTTCTGTCAAAGGAAAATATTTCCATATTTTATTCCCGCAAAAGATGTTTTCCTTCGGCTTTAACCCTGCTTAGACGGGTAATCTCTTCAATAAAAATAACAATTCCAATCAATAATGCACTTATCCCCGAATATATCAATATTGGCTCAGTAGGCTGGTTCGAGGGGCTTTCAATAAAGACATTGATAGTGGCATTCTGGTTTCTGCCCTGTACATTCTTCAATACTATGAAAAATAAACCGTTTCCCAAATTTACAAAATCCCCTGCTGGGAAGTACTTGCTGTAAATTTTTGAATTCGTGATATTTGCGAATTTCTCTACTGTAGTTGTCACTGGGATTCCTGTGCGGTTCTTATATGTGGAAGTGTACCAAATACTCCAGGATATATTCCCGTATTGTGAATCTATCTGCACAAGCGTGGCAGTATTATATGAAATTCCGAGTCCTCCAGAGATATTTTGGGAAGTGTTTATAGGTCCCTGATAATTGTATGTAAGGTATTTAGCAGTATAACTTGAATTGCTTAAATATCCATAATTTGAGATCACAACTCCTGACAGTATTAGAACTATAGCTATCAAGACCGGTTTCCTGATCGATGGTTTTAATTTCTTTTTAAGAACTTCAATTAAAGGTTTTTTTCTTGTTCTGACCTTTAAATTGTTCACAATAATGTGATCTATTTATTACAAATATATTTATCGGTTTACCGTATTCGCAGTTATGAAGTTAAGAGAATATCTGAATACTGCGGATCTCTATCTATTCATGATAATTATGTCTACAACATTTCTGATTTCAATATATTCAATTTCTAATTACATTTTCAGCAATACTGGGGGGTTCAAGAAGACAGTTATACAATATCTGTACTTCACACCCGGTACAGGGAGAGAAACTGTTATCTTTACTGCCATATCTTTTATTATAGCACTGTTCTTAATTCTTCTTTTTAACACTAAAGACTCTGTAAAGAAAGAGATGAATGAAGGAAAATCAACATATTCAGAAATATTCCTTCTTACCTTTATCGGCCTAATTTTTTTATCCTATAATGAGACATCAGTTCCAGATCTTCAGTTACTTTTTGGAAATGTTGGAGTAACAGCATATTACGAGCAAACTGCTATATTTTTTTCAATTATTGTGATAATAGTGGGTTTGATTTCACTTGTTCCACTGGCACTCATGAAGGATACGCCTGTTATAAAAACCATCATGTCCGGGCATAAATATAAGTTTCATTATTATCTTTATTCATCAGTCCCTGCAACAATTGCAACATTTATTTTGTATCTAAATGAAATTCTGAACTTAAATGAATTTGTTATAATATTCCTTATATTTTTCATGTTTTTTGTTTTTATGCAACGAAATGGCCTTTTCAGAACAATATCTGCTGTTTTTCTAATATTCGGAAGTCAGCTTATAACATCATATTTTATATCCGTTACAGATACTCTGTACCTGTTATTCGTTATTTTACTTCTAGGATTAGGATTTGCAACACTATCAATTCCTGAAGTTCGCCAGATTCATCAGGATTCATCAAATGAAGAAAGCTATAAAACAACCGGTTCAGAAAACCCTACGACACAAAAGTCTTCTTTAAAGATGCATGATTCCCGCAGTATTTACGATGCACTTTTTATAAGGGGCACATGCCCACATTGTGAATCTGTGGAATTCTACATCAAGGGAAACATTCTTGAATGTAAAAAATGCAAATCGGAACTTACAGGAAAGGAAAACGAATTTAATTCATTCATTGTTTCTGAGAACAAGAGAGGAATTTGATCTCGCAAGTTTTTTATAGGTAAAAATTGAAAAGATAATGGAAGGAATGAAGAGTAGAAGGCTGATCCTATAACCGTAAAATTCAAGAAGGAAACCTCCCGAGAACGAACCTGTTACAAATCCTATTGAGAAAAATGTCTCATACAGGAAGACGCCATTCCTCGGACTTTCAGTTTCTCCAATATAACTTAGGATTTTTGAAAATCCCATGCTTCCTCCGAGGCCTGCGAGGAATAAGGTAAGAGAAATCGAATAAAATGAAAAATTGATAATAAGTAGCAGATATGATGTTACAAAAATAGAAGAAAACCATGCAAACTGCCCGGTAGATATTTTTTTTGAATAGTTTGAGATAATGGAACCCAGTGAGAATGAAATGCCAAAGATGCCAAGCAAAAGTCCAATGTTAAAATAAGAATAGCCACTGTTTTTTAGAAGCGGAGTGAGGACAAATGCAGTATAACCCATCGCAAGACCTACCAATAGCATAGGCATGAGCATTAAATAATCCAGCGATCCTTCCTTCAGTCTTTTTCTCTCATTCGGTTCCACAGGCTGTATGAGGAATCCAATAATTGAACTGATCACCACTATGAAGTAAATTGACCTGTAACCTCCGTACTGGATGATTGTACCTGAGAATATGGGAAATAATCCTGATGGTATAGCCCATGCGGCAGAGTATCTTTCAGCTTTCCCATCACCGCTCATAAGTCCTGTCTCTATTTCAGCGGCTATCCACCACATGCTCTGAAATAATCCGGATGTTGCAATAAGAAAAATATAAACATAAAGATTGAGATCAATAAGCAGTAAAATAGCGGAAATAACGGCAAGCACAGCAAATGGGAATTTCAATGCAAAGTTTATATGAGCTCTTCTGGACTTTCTGTAAAGAAATGAAACCAGGATAAATGGCAGGGAAGTTGAAATTCCTATTATTCCAATATCTTCATATGATACACCAAGAAATGCAAGCCTGAGGGAATAAGTAAAACTTAACCAGAGCCAGCTCATGGAGAATAGAATAGTGCTGATTGTAAAATACCGGCTGTTATTAATATTCCTCCAGAAAAAGCTCATAGGCAAGCCATATTTTACTATTATAAATTGTTATTGAATTATTTTAAAAAGGAAATTGATCAGTTACAATTTAGTTCAATAGAATTACACTCCATTGATAATTTCCTATTATATTTCATCCACATTAATCAGTCCACTCCCACGCCTGAAGTTAGCGGGCTTGCGGTTAGAGTGAAGGGCAGTTTAGTTTTTATACATATATGATATTCCCTCAGGATAATCATGGTAACGAAACCAGCAAGAATGTATACAAAGATAACTGGTCCTGCATACACAAGAAGGGAATTCATGGGGGGCGTCCCATATCCGAAAATTACAACATTCACCCATGGGAATCAGAAGAAAGATTTTCCAATTGAATTCAAGATGATTGCGAAAGAAAGCTGCCAGATCAGACACTCTGCCCTTGAGGCAGCAAGAATATCTATTAACAGAAAACTCACTGAAAGTCTCGGAATTGAGAACTTTTATTTCCAGATAAGGCCATATCCACATCATGTTATAAGGGAACATAAAATGGCAACAGGAGCTGGAGCAGATAGGATTTCAAGTGGTATGAGAGCGGCATTCGGAAGACCGGTTGGAACTGCAGCAAGAGTCAGCTCTGGAGACATAGTCATATTAGCCAGGGTCACTGCAGAAGGGGCAAAGGCAATGAAAGAAGCCCTTCACAAGGCATCTATTAAACTTCCTACACCTTGTACAATTGAGCTCTCAAAGGGTAAAGAACTTGCCGGCAGAATTGGCATATGATTCCTTATCTATATTTTTATAACATAGTCTACTATTTTTCCTAAAATGTAAGTCTTATAATATAATAATTCTGGAAATTTTTTTTGATATTATAAAGCGCTTTCCCTGCAATCTGAGGTGGGAGGACACGATTAATATACAAAGTAGATATAAGCCGATGCATTGCGAGGGTTACTGAGCATGGCCAAAGGTGCAGGACTTAAGATTCTGTCTCGCAGGAGTTCGTGGGTTCGAATCCCATCCCTCGCATAATATTGCATTATCTTTAAGGTTCTCTTCGACATTGTAGGCATAACTTAGGTCATCCTGTCACCAGACATACTATCATGTCCCTGTATTTATCAACAGTTGAGTTCATTCCAAAAATTTCAGAGATACTCACAATAAATGTAATTCTTCAAGACTGCGCCATTAATAATTAACTGCTAAAAATTTTATATAGATTAAGTATACAGTAACGTCAATTGAAAGTTTGTAATAAACGGTGATCGGATGCAAGAAAAAAATTTGGAAATGTATGCACTTTACACATCATTATGGAGAAATACCACTTCGATATACAAAATTCTTCACAAAAAACTGGAGCAAGAACTGATCGTAAGAAATTCAAGCATTCTTGAATACAGGATATTAAAAATCATAGACGAAGTTGAAATGATAACCATGGCACAGATAGCCGAAAGAAATTATGTAACTCAAGCCTGGATAACCGGTATGATAGATAAGATGGAAGGCAAGAATCTGGTCAAAAGGAACAGGTCTGAGGAAGACAGAAGAGTAATTTATATTGAAATTACAGAATCAGGTAAAGCATTACTATCAGACCTGAAGGCAGTGATCGACAAGACACTCTATGAAAACTTTTCATTCGTTGATCTTAAAGAAATGGAGCACCTGAACAGCCTTCTTGGAACCATAAAGGATAACCTGATCAAGAACAATGAGAAATTGGCTAACGATTTAAAATAAAACGGTAGATCCCAAAGGCTGTGAGGGCCACAAGCCCAATTATGGCCTTCACCTTCCCTTTTCCCACTGAACTTATCTTTGAACTTTCAAGCCCGCATGAAATTATTGGCATAGATTCAAAGCACATTCAATATGATAAATTTTTTGGGAATCAATGGTGTTATCAATCAAAAATAATAAATTCTTAATGAACATACACTGGCATCGCTCCGGTAGTGTAGACAGGCCAAG
>JAKAWU010000051.1 GCA_021816965.1 Thermoplasmata archaeon
AACGTTTGATCCCTCGTCAAGGATGTGTTCCCACTGCGGATATATCTATGACTTGAAACTCAGTGAAAGAACATGGACATGTCCAAGGTGCAATACAACACATGACAGGGAATGGAATGCAGCAATAAACATAAAGAGATTCGGTCTCATAAAGACCGGAATACCCACGGACAGTGGGGAATTAACGCCTGTGGACACAGTCACCTCTACTCTGTCCCTTCTTGAGAAGGAAGGAATAAAGCAAGTGAAGTGGTTGAAGCAGGAAGCCCACGTTCTTTAGACGTGGGAGGATGTCACATCCAATGTATCAAACGAAATGACATATCGTTCTCTCTCCCGGAACTTGGCATTGAAAAGCGAAAACACCGTAAAAAAGTACATTGGATACCTGCAGGAAACATATCTCATCTTTGAAGTCAGGAGATTTGACCGCAAGTTGAAGAGGGCTGGAAAAAGTCCAAGGAAAGTGTATTGCATCGATAATGGAATCATAATGAGAAACATACCAAATTTCAACAAGAATAATGGTGCATTACTGGAAAATCTCGTTGCAGTGCAGCTTGAACGGACAGGCAGGGAATTCTATTACTACAGACATGAAAGCCATGCGGAAGTTGATTTCGTGCTTCCGGTGGATCGCGAACTGATCCAGGTCTGTTACGAACTCAGTGATCAAATCATAGACCGTGAGATAAGAGGCTTGGAGAAGGCTTCAGGGGAAATAGATGCAAACAGGTTCCTGATACTCACAATGGAACAGGAACGGGAGATATCATGGAATGGACTGAAGATTGAAGTCAAGCCGGTATGGAGATGGTTAATTGAGGACATTCATTAACAAAAAGGGAGATAAAAAATCAAACCAAGAGAAGGTTGTGCTATCATCATTATGGGAAATTAGCAAATCGTTTTAACTATTTCATTGTAAACAAACTAACAAACTCTATATTATTAATAGTATAAGGAGACAAATATTATATACAGGCAACATTATATATTCTTTCATGGAACGTACAAAAATCAGTGCAATTATCCTGATAGTTGTGATGCTGTTCAGTTTTTCAATAATACTGCAGCAACCATCAGGGAACGTTAGTATAGGCCACGAGGTAATGTCACCTGCCCAGATAAGCACATCAAAAACAGTAGTAATTCTTGTGCATGGATTCGACCCTGGTGATACTTCTGGTGCTCCATCAACCGGTACATGGCATTCTGGTGTTAACATATACCAGCAGCTCGTAAATGCAGGTTATCTGGTAGGGAGTGTTGAATATTATGGCCAATTCAATATCCAATTTAGCAACGGATATACCTTTTCCGATCCTTCGTTTGTTGGCACATCGAATACACCCATAAGCGCAATAGGAAATGAGTTGGGTAACTCTTTGGAGACAATTTTTGCAAATAGCCAATTGAACGTTAATATTATTGGATACAGTATGGGTGGTCTCGTAACACTGTATATGCTTGAGCATTATGACATGACAAATATCAACCTCAAGAATGTAATATTCATGGCATCACCATTTGATGGATCACCACTGGCTTCAATTGCAAGCTGCCTTGGATTATCTGGCTATACGGGCACGCAGGTAAATGAAATGACATCAGGTTCCAACTTCCTGACCAATTTGGGAAATTCAATAGGCAATGCAGTTTCGTATTACTCCTCAACAACATGGATAGTCTATGCAGGAACATATGATCCATGGTGGGGATATGTATTATTTAATGGAGCTAACGATGGAGTAGTTTCAGAACATTCTGCAACATACTTTGGCTATAACTACCTGTTCACATTTTCAGGTGATATCCACACTGCTTCGCTGGACAGCTTCACCTGGTCAGGAATCAGCTATTTCCAGGACCAGTCTGTTGCAAACACAATAATAAGCAACTTCGCAGGAAGCTATTGATAGATATTTATTCCAAATATCTTTTTTTTAATTTTTAGAATTTACACACATTTCGTGGACTATACACTTTTGAATCGAGGAAAGGCTTTCCCATATTTGGGTTAGGATCAATCGTAGGGAGGTGGTCTTAGAAAATATCTTATTTATCCATATACTAACTATTAATAATATGAGTGGATTTTTAGATAACGATGAGTACGAAAGATGGATTTATAGTTCCAAAAGAACGTTAGAGTCTGCCATAAATGATAGAGATTCCCATTTTTATAATTGGTCTTGTTTCAAAGCTCAGCAATCCGCAGAATCTGCCATAAAAGCATACATGAAAGGCATCGGGAGAGACTCATTTGGACACTCTGTATCAGGTTTACTGAAGAAAGCCGATTTTCCAGATGAAGTGATTAACAAGTCAAAAACAATCGACAAATTCTATATTCCGACCAGATACGCAGACGCTTGGTCAGAAGGAACGCCTGATGAATATTACACCGAAGCGGATTGCAATATCGCCATTGAATGCTGCAAATTCATTCTTAGTGAGGTTGAAAAAAAGTGGAAATCGTTGAGCAAAGAAAGTTAGAAAGGGAAACAAAGATTGGGTCAGCCATCGAATATTCCAAGGCTTTAGATTTCAAATCCACTGTTATATTGATAGGTTCATATGCAAGAGGGGATTTCAATCTTTGGAGTGATGTGGATCTTTTGGTAATTGGTGATTTCACGGGGAATCCAGTAAGGAGATCGGAAAAATTAGATTTTCCAGCGGGTTATGAATTGATTTTGCTAACACCAGAAGAAATCTCTAATATGAAAGAGAAGAGAAATAAATTTCTGATCGATTCTTTTGCGGAAGGAGTAGTTCTAAGGGATGACTTTCGGTATTTTTCATAAACGGATCTGGGACTTATTGTAGAATGCGCATTCAGTGTTAACTGCCCTCAGTTGTCCAAAGTTTTTGTTGCTGCCGGTGAGAAGCAACTATTGACTGATCGAAATTGATGGCGAATCAGAAGCAAGCCACTTACTTAACAGTAGATCAAGAATCACCCCCCGAATGGCTATTTGATTGGAGGGGGTAGGTGATGAATGGGTTATTCCTGACAAGCATGCATGCCACAAACACACGGATATTATCCGCAATTATCCTCACGCTGGATAAGATGTTCAATAAAACCCACAGGTTGTATAGCAACACTGCGAGATAGAAGTAAAGAAGTCTTATCCTCCACCTTTTGGATGTCGTCCTTGCGAGGAATTTCCTGATCATTCTGCACCCGGTCTCTATTCCCCACCTTTTTTTGAAGAATTTCAACACCCTGATCGGCGGAATATCGATATTGGTTGCAAGGATATACAATATCACTCCTTTCGTAACTGGTCAGTCTTGAGTGCATGACACTTCTCACCCTGGTTTTGCATTCCTGCTCTTTCTCACTATCACTTTTGGCGTGTCTTTTATGAAACTGTTCTTCCTGAGCTTTGATGTATAATATATGGATGAGAGCCTTGCATATATATCGGCACCTCGTTCAGTTCGTGATCCCCCTGACACCTTTCGGTATATGACAGATGGTCTCAATGCCCTTTCTGCCCTGTTATTTGTCGATTCCACTTCTGGATGCATGACAAATGCAAAGAGCCATTTCCTCTTCCTCTTCAGGAGATTATTGACAAATCGCCTGCATTTCAGATGTTCATAATCTATATCAAGGAGGAATACTATTTCATGATACAGTTTATCCACATCTTCCATTGTTCCATGTCCCTTGAATTCCTTCCCTTCCCTGTCTTTTCTGCAAAGGTTTCGAATGCTTTATGTGCGTCATGGATGTCTATGCCTTTGTGTTCCCCAAGCATAGTAAGTGGAACCTCATGCCCGTTGCTTTTTGATATGTGGAATATTGATTCTGTCTTTGTGAGGAATGTCCAGAGGTTGTATGTGATTCCGTTGATACGGTATGAAGTGGAATCCATGTTCCTGCTCGCTGCTTCACGTATCAGGGCAAGAAGCTTGTCATATTCTTCCCCAAGATTGTCAGATAGCTGTGACAGCATATTCTGCACTTCACCTTCTGACATCTTGATGCCGAATATACCATCCATAGTTGTTTTCACGTTCTCAATGCTCATCCTCATGCCTATGCGGAAGTATGCAACCGTCAGCATGTTTCTCAATGAGAACGTTGCCTTGGGAAGTGCATCAGTTATTTCCGGTTCATAGATCTTCCTGCACCTTTCGCAATACATCCTGTCAATGTGGTATTGTATAACCCTTGGAGATATCTCAGGGATATCTTCCGCCACCCTCTTCCTGGTTCCACTGCCTATAAGTGTAGATGAACATGAAGGACAGATCGTATCGGTGGAATGGACATTTATTCTTTCTGTTATCTTTTTCCTGATTCTATAATGTCCCTTGTGGTTCTTCTGTGCTCCGGGTTTTCTTTTCCCTTCCTTGTCTGTGGCATTGGCATCAGCATCTTTATGCGGTTCATTATCCCCTGCCGGTATCACATAAGGCTTTCCATTCTTAATGCCAATATTGGCGGGATGTCTTTTACGGTATTCTTCAAGCTCTTTCCTGAGCCTTTCATTCTCCTCCTTAAGCCTCTTGTTCTGTTCATCCATATGCTTTCGAAGTTGTTCAAATGCTCTCTGGAATTTCTCGATCATTTCCTGATCCCCCGGTGTTTCTGCAACGAGTTTAATCATTCTATTAATATAATGTGTTCATTATATAAGGGCTTTCGGTTCATTACACGCTATTTCCAAGCATGCTGTGCACTTGAGACTGACCAGTTACTGAATCCAGTATTTTCTGTAAGAAATGATACAAAATATAATTATAGCGTCAACTGTATATAACAGCCATAGACCAACAGGAAAAAACCTTATACATCTGTTCAACATAGTTTCCCAATGAGATACACTGTTATCCTTGAGAAGGGAGAGGATGGATACATTGTCGCTAATGTGCCTGCCCTCCCTGGATGCATAACACAGGGGAAAACCAGGGAAGAAGCCCTGAAAAACGCCAAGGAAGCCATAGAACTATACATTGACGTTTTAAGAGAAGACAACGAACCCATTCCACAAGATGTTGGCATAGAAGTGGAAATCGATGCCTAACCGCAAAACGCTTCCGGTTATTTCAGGAAAAGATGTTGTCAAGATATTGTGCAGGAGCGGTTTTGTCGTGAGAAGACAGACTGGAAGTCATATCATCATTAAACGTGAGAAAAGGCAGGTAGTTGTGCCAAATCACGATGAGATTGACAGAGGTACCCTCACGATTATAAAACAATCAGGTCTCACAGTGGATGAATTCCTGAAACTCCTCTAAACTGAACACAAAAATACCATTGAGCATATCCCAATGGAAAGCACTGGAACCGTAAAATGGTAGGTAATATATTATTGCAATGTCTTTCACAAATCTCTGGAAATGTATTTTAATCTCCGTTAGATACTGAATCAGCTAGGGGAGCGAAAATTGCTGAGAGGGCAGGAATCACTGCCGACCCTTGAACCTGATCCGGGTAATACTGGCGAAGGAAAGCATCTAGCGAACATCGCTTTTCTGGCAGGAGAAAACAAGAAATGGATCCTGCGGACGAAAGAGAAAGAGGAATTAAGGGGCTCAAGCCCTTTGAGAAAAAGATTCTGGGAATTGTGGTAGCTGTCATAGTGATAGTTGCGGGTTTCGCAATTTTTTACAGCATTGAAAACAAGAAGCCTTCCGGAAAAACAATCGTTATATGCACATATGGTAGTTTATTAACATATGGAGCACACAAGAACCAGACATATAATACGGTATTTGGAACATTCGAGAAAGAATATGGTGTTAATATAAAGATCATAACACCATCGGTAGGATGTCTTCCTGCCCTTGAATCGAGGAAGAACAATGAGGTTGCCAATATTGTGATTGGTCTTACGAACCTCAATGGGATCCATGCTGCCAGGGACGGCCTGCTGGTGAAATATCACGCTCCTGAAAATAATATTAATTCAACACTCATGGCTGAAATGGGTTCAGCTTCCTCATACCTGACCCCATATGAATATTCTTATCTGGGTATCGATTATAACAAGACAGGATTCACATCTGGACAATTCAACCCTACATTTGGAAACCTTCTGACAAAGCAGAATGCCTCGAATCTCCTGATGGAAAACCCGACAACCAGTGATACCGGTGAGGGCTTCCTTCTCTGGCAGATTGCATATTATGAAAACATTCTTCATCAGAACTGGACCACTTTCTGGAGTTCAATAAAGCCATATGATGCGAACAACATTTATGATTCATGGAGCACAGCTTTCACGGCATTCGAATCAGCATCCCCTCAAACCCTGATGGTCAGCTATCTCACCGATCCTGCATACAATGTGTATTTTGGATATGGCAACGATGTAAATTCAACGGTGACATCCTATGCAGGAAAAGAATATGGATGGAGGACAATATATAATATAGGGATTGTTAACGGAACCGGAAATCTCACACTGGAAAAAGATTTTGTCAATTATTTCCTGAGCCCCACAGTCCAGAACCAGATTCCAACCAATGAATGGATGTATCCTGCCAATGAGACTATTGCCATGCCTCCGTCATACTCCGCAACCATG
>JAKAWU010000052.1 GCA_021816965.1 Thermoplasmata archaeon
AAATATATTTCAAATCCCGCAAAGGAGACCAACACCATAACCATAGCACTTGCAATTGCCAAGATCATTTTCTGTCTGTGGCTTAAATGCATTCTATTCATTGAACAATCATCCGTATATATATAAAATTTTGTTGTATATTGGTTATGGGAAGTTAATCTATGACCTTACCCTTTCCATAAATTTCGCGGTACTGATAAGTGTATAGATCTTCACCAATTATATCTGTGAAGAAAGACAAAGATTTCGTTTTCTGTGAACACTATACGACCTCTGACGTTATAGACAATGCAATGGAGGTTAATCTACTGTTTAAGTATGCAATATCTCTAGTCACGAAGATAAAGATGTTCTCATTGATCAGGTTATCTGGATGTTTGTGCCATGAAAAAGATACAATCCTTTCACCTGAAATATCTCATGCCTGCAGAGGAGAACAAGAACATGTTGAATTTCAAAAGGATTGAGAAGAAATATTCAGGTTATGGTTTCTCATTTCTGACTCTCAACGATTCCATATCATCTTGCATTGAGTCTGTTGAAACGAAATTTGTGCACATGAGTCATTACCCGGACAGAGGAGGCATGATTTCTTCTTTTTTATCAATGGTGATGTTAAAGAACACAAATAAGGGAGCTGGAGAAAAATATAGGGAAAGAAGGTAGCGAATGAGAGTTCATATTCTCTAACTGAAATTCCAGAAATATATAATTCATGTGAATCAATGAACTGCAGTCAGAACTGTTACTCTTCCAAAATGAAATTGGATAGGGATCTTTCTATCACAAGGCTACTCTCCACCACCGACTTTAGACATATGCAGACAGTTTGCATATATAATGTAGCCAGGATCACGATTTTTACTCTTCCCTTAATTTCAAAAGAGTGAAGGTGATATTCCCTGCAAGAAATAGTCAGAATATATACACTAGACTATTTCCAGCTGGAATTTTTCAATCAGCCCCATTTCAACTGCTTTTCTGTAATACAGATCAAGGGCCTTCCTTCCCTGTTCCCCAAAATCAATGGAAAGATCGTTCACATACATCCTTATGAATCTTGTTTCAAGATCAAGATCGCTGTACCTGGCATATTTCATTGCATATCTTGCAGCTTCCTCTGTATGAGACATTGCATATTTTATGGAATTCTCAAAATCGGTGATGTATTTTGATATGACTTCTTTTCCCAGTTCTTTCCTTATGGCGTTGAATCCCAGCGGAAGTGGAAGTTCTCCTGCATAGTTTTTCCATTTCTGGTAAAGATCCACAATTTTTATCAATCCCTTGTCCTGGAAGGTGAGCTGTTCATCATGTATGACTATGCCTGCGTCTATGAGCCCATTCTTCACCATGTCAGGTATGGTATCAAATCTCATGGGCCTCATGTTTGCATCTTTTTTCACGAACATCCTGTATAGAAGTTCCGAAGAAGTGCCTGGCCCTGGGCTCCCAATGGATGCATCTGAAGAGGTATCAACCTCGCCCCTTGCAACAACCATGGGCCCGTACGAAAGACCAAAGCTTGCTCCTGATCTGGTGAGTGCATATATATCATTCACAGTGGCGTATGCATTTGCAGATATGGCCGTGACATCATAAAGACCTGTTCCTGCATCATGGTTCAGTGTTTCAATGTCTTTGATGACCTGTTCGTATTCCATAGAGGTCTCAACCTTTCCGGACACCATTGCATAGAACATGAAGGCATCGTCAGGATCTGGTGTATGAGCAACTGTAAGCTTCATGTTTCTGTATTACTTCATTCATAAAACATATTTGTTAATACTGTACCCATGAAATTGAACCATTCACAGGAATCAGTATTTCAACGTGCATAATTGTTTAATACGGGCCTGTCATTGCTATATTCCGTGATTTAATGGCAAGAATACTCATAGCACTTGGAGGCAATGCGCTCCTGCAGAATGGTGATGCCAGAACTTATGAAACTCAAAAGGAGAGGGCCTACAAAGCTTTCAAGCTTCTCAATGGAGTATTAGAGAAGGAGGATGTTATTATCACTCATGGTAACGGGCCACAGGTTGGGGACATCATGGCAAGGAATGAGGATTCCGGAGATCTCCCTCCATCAATGCCTGTGCATGCATGTGGCTCCATGTCCCAGGGCCTCATAGGAGAAATGCTTCTTGAAGCATATGAAATGGTGAGAGCAGAATCTGGAATAGGGAAGATTGCATCGGTCACACTCACAAGATCCCTTGTAGATTCGAATGATCCCGCCTTTGGAAATCCAACGAAACCTGTTGGAAGATCCTATGAGAAGGAAGAGGCTCTTGCCATAATGAAAGAGAAGGGATGGAATATGGCCGAAACTGACCGTGGATGGAGAAGGGTTGTGCCATCACCTGTTCCCATAGATATACTTGAAAAAGACGTTATCATGAATAACCTGTCAAGCGGTTTCCTGCCAATATGCACAGGAGGAGGGGGGATACCAGTAAAGAAAGAGGGAAATTTCTATACTGGTGTGGATGCAGTTATCGACAAGGATCTCGCATCTTCAGTTCTTGCATACCTTCTTGAAATGGACGAATTAATAATACTCACAGACGTGAAAAATGTCTACATAAACTATGGAAAAACTAACCAGGAGCCCCTGGAAAACGTATCACTGGAAGTTGCTAAAAAGTATCATGATGGGGGCCAGTTTGGAAAGGGAAGCATGGGGCCAAAGGTTAGGGCTGCAATTCTATTTCTTGAGCACGGAGGAAAAATTGCAAGAATAGGGAATCTCAATGAGGCACTGGCAGTCGTGAGAGGGGAATCAGGAACAATAATAACACGGAACTGATCATTCCGTGCTGTATTTCTCACCATTCTCTTTTATTTTTCCAGTCATGGACATCTGGGAGAGAACCTTTCCCAGTGTTGTATTATCCACCACAAGGCCATAATGTTCCCTGAGTAGTGCGCCTATTTCTTCAACACTTCTTGATGAGAAATTGATCTTTGAAGTGAGGTTTGTGACATCTTCATAAACATTCCATGGAAATATGAACCAGGTCCACTGGCTTTCCTCTACCTTCTCCCCATAATAATCAGGCTCAAAGGATGAGTGGGTTATATGGAGCATTGTTGCGGTCTTGACCTCTGCAGGCTTGAGGGATTGCAGATAATCATGGGCAAGTTTCATGCTCTGTCCCGTGTCAGTTATATCATCTACAATTATCACTTTCTTCCCTTCTACAGGAACATTGAGCCCGTACTTGAGGACTGCAGCGCCATCCACTGTGGCAGTGAGGCCCCAATGTTCAGTCTTTATGGCATAAAGATCCTTTATGAGATTGATGTCTGAAAGAATCCTTGCAGGAACCAGGCCCCCCCTTGAGAGGCCTATGATGACATCAGGCCTGAAATCTTCAAGCATTTTTCTGTTTATGGTTTCACACCATTTCTCAATTTCTGACCAGGTTACCAGCTTAGCTTTAAAATCCATAGTTTTCATCTTGAAATATTTGCATAGTTAATTTATTTTCCTCAAAGGATTTTGAAACTGTATGGCAAAATAAATATAGCGTTGAAACTTACAGTTTTAAGGCTCCGATGGTGTAGTCCGGCCAAGCATATCGGCCTTTCGAGCCGACGACCCGGGTCCGAATCCCGGTCGGAGCATAATTATCTGATTGAGTTGATTACTCCCTTTTAAGATTCTTTATTATTTAAAGAAGAATTATTTATAAAAGTTGTTTTGTCAAAATGATCATCGTGGAACAGCAATATACTTCCTTCCCAAGGCTTCCCGTGGAATTGGGGTTGTTATTTATCTTATTTTTCACATTGACTGAACTTTCCACCTAAGCAAAGATGACATCAGTTCATCTATTTTAGAAATCGCTTTTGGACCGCGCTTCCTCCCAGTATAAACTATTCCTCCAATTGCTCACCTGGGCAGCAAGTGAATTAGTGTGAGAGAGTCATTTGAACTACACTGATTTTAAATATGATTATATAATTTACCAATTGGTAAAAATATGTATTCTACTAAATTTCGTCCAATGAATGAACGGGAAACAGTCACTTCATTGACTGAGAAACTACCAATACTACTACCAAACATGAATATAGAAGATATATCATTGGATGCACCAATAGACGTGCAGAGTCGCGCTGACGTTATAGTCAAAGTTCGAACTGGAAACTTTAAGAAATACTTACTTATCGAAGTCAAATCCAGTGGAGAACCAAGAATTGTCAAAAGTTCCATTTATCAACTCAAAAAATTAGCTGGGATTAATACAGGAACGTACCCAGTATTTGTTGCCCCCTATATCAGTAGGAGGTCAAGGGAAATTTTGGTTTCAGAAAACATAGGATATATTGATTTAATAGGGGATGTATATCTGAAATTTGATTCAGTTCTCGTCGATCGTTTAAGCAATGTTGAGAGGGAAACAGAGAGGCGTCTTAGCCGGGGTATTTTTGCTAACAAAGCAACACGCATTATTAGAGCAATCCTTAATGCTCCGAATAACAGATGGAAAATCACAGAAATTGCCAATATTACCAGAATGAGTCCCGCAGGAGTTTACTTTGTTATTAACCAGCTTGAAGATAAAGGCTACATCTCTCGGGAAAAGGATAAAAGCATTAAGGTTGTAGAATCGGAAAGACTTCTAAAGGATTGGGCATCAAACTGGACAGTTGAAAAAAGTAGATCAAATGCTTTTTTCTCTTTTGCAAAAAACCCGGAGGAGATTATATCAAGGGTCGTAAAGGCTGGAGATGAACTGAATTTAAAATACGCATTCACAGGGATGGCTGGGGCCTCAATGGTATCACCATTTGTACGGTATAATGAAGTATGGGTGTACATATCCGGAGACATAGATGATATGGTGAAGAAACTTGACCTCAGACCAACAACATCTGGAGCTAACATTAGGATTTTTGAGCCTTATGACGAAGGCATCTTTATGGATTTTAGAGAGATCAGGGGCGTAAAGGTAGTCAGTGACATCCAACTGTATGTAGATCTACTCACATATCCAGCACGTGGACAGGAGCAGGCACAAAGGATTCTTGAAAAGAATATAAAGATGGTTGATACATCTTGAAGACACGTTTTTCATCTGCTTTTGAAGATCAATTGATTGCCACATCTAAGAGTGCCCTCATTGAGTTGATACGAACGCTCATGTCCTTTCTATTGGGACTTAACTGAGTGATATAGCCCTTTTCTTGCATTTACCTTGTCTTTTTCCATAACCACTTTTATGAAATTCTTTTTCCCAATAATTGCGTGATACTTTGCATATCCGTCAAGATCTATTGGATCTTTAAAATTCCCAGTCTCCCTGAAAGGTTCAGTATTGTCTGCAATAATCTCCAGATCCTCCTCCGTCTTATCATTGTATTGGGTTATAACTTCTTTAAGATAATCCTCTATTTCAGGTTCCAATTTATCCACCTTTTCAGGTGCAATTATTTTTGATTTTTTCATAGGGTAAACGTTTTGTTGTATTCCTTCTATTACTATATTATCATCCTCATCTTCAATATTCCTTATATCACTGGAATATGGCCCGTAATAATAGCGTATGAATGAAAGATCGGATAATCTGGCCCCATACTTTTCAGCATATCGTATCTCAGCTAGGTAAGCCAATTTCTGAAGCTTTTTTTGTGGTAATGGTCCTGCAATTATGAGTATATTTTCTACCAACTGAACCCTAGTCAACATAGATATGCATAATCAAACATTATATAACGACTTTATTCCAGATAGTGTACATGATTGCTGGAAATTCGAAAAGACCCCTCTCCTTCAGATCATCAAAGAATATTTACCATATGCCATATCTGCCATCCTCTCTTGTCTTGAAGTATTCAACACCAAGGGATTCAACAACATTCATGACATTTCTTGTGGAGACACCCTGTATGTATGATTCAAGTATAACAGAATCAAGGGCCTTCTCAACCCTTGAATATCTCTCAAACACTTTGGTTTCGAAAGGAAACTCTCTTATCTGAGGCTTCTTAAGTTCCAGTTCCCCTTCAGTGGTCTTAAGTTTTCTGGATCTTGTACCATTTCTGTATCCCTTCCTCTCTTCTGATCTTTCATATGGAAGAGATGATACCTGTATTCTTGCCTCCTCTTCCATTACATTGTTGAGAAACCATTCCAACAGTTTTTTCTTTCCATCCTTGCTGTCCTGAAGAAAACTACTTATTATTCCTTTCATTACTTCCAATTGGCCCTGCATATTTTCACCTATTCAAATCTGAATTGTGCAGGGCCTCTTCAATTTTACAGCAGATTCAATACACTATCTGGGAATTTAGGAATTTCCAACATTATTGTCGAAAATCTCATGCCAAAACCAAGGTGAAATAGAGCTCGTCAATGAGTTCCTTATAGTCAAAATCAGTATGGGAGATGTTCCACCCACAATACTGTGGAATAAATTAAAATGTTAGAAAAAGATTGATTTTTGATTTAAAGTACTGTACGTGATGTTTTTTGCGTTTGTAAAAAGGATTTCTGCAAGATTTGTAAAAACAGTATATATTTGGAA